>CAIQLE010000237.1 GCA_903872555.1 uncultured bacterium | reverse complement strand
GTCTATATCTTCCGGCATCCATTTCTTGAAATCCTGATGCAAGGGATCGACCTTGCTGGCGCCGCCCATCGCCTGCTGGCTTTCAATACCATCGCCCTGTCCGCCCTGAAAATCTAGTCCGACGGAAGGCTTGGCTTCGCCAGTCGGGGCTTCCATACCGGCATGCATTTGCTCGACGAGTTGCTTGAGTGATTTAGATTTTTTCTGGCTGCCACTCGTGCGTGTACTGCCGCGCACCTTATGTGGAAACCAGAAGGTTTCGAACAGATCAGGATATTTGCGCCACTGGTCTGCAGTGGAACAGGCGATGCTGCGCCAGCAGGATTTGAGGCTGGGATAATGTCTGGGCTCCAGCTTCATAGCGATGCGCAGCATGGCATCGAGTTCTGCCAGACCGATCAGATATCCATGCTCGCGCAAATAATCAGCAAAGCCGCGAATTTGTGTTGCGGGCAAGCTGGCGGGTGCTGATTGCTGCGTCACACTAGCGCAGATCCCCGGCAATGCCGACATCAATGCCGACCCGGCTTTCTGACTGCAGTTTTGAAATAATTTCAGTCCCCATCTGCCACTGGTCTGATCGGGTCTTCAGTAAAGAAGACAGGCAGGCGCGAATCATATCCGGATCGTCTGGCACACTATCTTGTCCCATGGCGCAAAGTACACGCACCCAGTCCAGTGTTTCAGCAATGCCCGGCACTTTTTCCAGATCTTGTTTCCTGAGTTTCTGCACAAAGCTTACTGCCTGCTGTACCAGCACGAGATTCGCATCAGGCACCATTTTTTTAACGATCTCTATCTCACGCGGCAGACTAGGGTAATCCACATAGTGATAAAGACAGCGTCGGCGCAAAGCATCTGATAAATCGCGCGTGCCATTGCTGGTGAGGACAACGATGGGCTGAGTTTTCGCTTTGACGGTACCGAACTCCGGCACCGAGATTTGATACTCACCCAAGACTTCCAACAGGTAGGCTTCAAAGGACTCATCGGCACGATCAATTTCATCGATCAGTAAGACAGCAGGTCTGTCCGATGTAATCGCCTGCATCAGAGGCCGTTTCAGCAAAAACGCTTCTGAAAACAAATCCTGTCGCAGGC
This sequence comes from uncultured bacterium, assembly GCA_903872555.1. Lineage (GTDB taxonomy): Bacteria > Pseudomonadota > Gammaproteobacteria > Burkholderiales > Burkholderiaceae_D > Pernthalerella. Next base: position 5,343 of record CAIQLE010000237.1, on the reverse strand, counting down.
TTTCGCCTACGCCCTGCTCGGCTTCACGCAAACGGATTTCGAGCAATTGTTTGCTGTAATTCCATTCATAGACTGCTTGATTTAAATCCAGACTTTCATGACACTGAAGCCGGAACAAAGGGCGGTCGAGTGCAAGCGACAAGGCGTGCGCAATCGCCGTCTTGCCTACGCCGGCTTCACCTTCGAGCAGCATGGGGCGTTGCAGCGCTGTTGCCATCCAGACTAGGGTCGCCAGACCTTCGTCGGGGACATAGCCGGATGACGCCAGCAAACCTGACACGTCTTTAGGTGTCATCGTTTTTTATGACTTTCTGCCAAACAGCCGACCAAAAAAGTCTTTGACCAGCATCCACGCAATGGCCAGACCATTCAGTTCAGTCACGGCTTGCGCAGGCGCTGCCGCCTGCGGCGCAGCCGCTTCAGAGGACGCTGCCGACGATGCCGAACCTGCCGGTGTTGCAGCGATGGCTTTGATTTCGAAATTACCGGCAAACTGCGCCAGAATCATGTCAGAAACCGAGGTCATCATGCGACCGCCGAACTGTGCAAATTTACCGTTCACGATCACATCAGCCTTGCCTAGCAAACTGGTGGTGCCATCGGCACCGGCGACCAGTGTTGCCGTCAATTGCATGGAAGCGGAAGAACCGCCTTTGTCTGCACCCTTGCCCATCATGACCAGGGTGCGCGTTGCTGCATCAATGGAAATCACTTCAATATCACCGGCAAAAGCTGCTGTGGCCGGCCCTACCTTGACCTTGACACTGCCTTTGTAGTTTTTATCGTCGAGTTTCTCTGTAATAGCAGCGCCTGGCATACAGGTCGCCAACTCGGTTATATCCGACAACACCCCCCAACAAGCGTCGAGGGGTGCCTTGATAGGATAGCTTTTATCAAGCGTTACTTGCATCAGTGTGTTCCTTTAGTGAGTCAAACCATGAGCCTTAAGCTCTTTCCAGATTCTGTAGGCCGTGTGCGGCATTTCCAGATGCGTTACACCGAGGTGAGCAAACGCATCCACCATGGCAGCCGTGAAGGTTGGGATGCTGCCCACGTGAGGTGACTCAGCCACACCTTTGGCACCGATAGGATGGTGGGGTGAAGGTGTTACGGTGAAATCAGTCTCCCAGTGCGGTGTCTCAACAGCGGTCGGCAGGAAATAATCCATCAGACTATTACCCTGAATATTGCCTTGCGCATCAAACGACAAGAGCTGACCCATCGCTACAGCAAAACCTTCTGTCAGACCACCATGAATCTGGCCTTCAATAATCATCGGGTTAATACGTGTACCGCAGTCATCCAACGCATAGAAGCGGCGGATCTTGGTTTCGCCTGTGCCCTTATCGATATCGACTACACATAGGTAGATACCAAACGGGAAAGTGAAGTTCGGTGGATCGTAGTAATGCACTGCTTCCAGACCTGGCTCCATACCTGCTGGCGGCTGATGGTAAGCAGCCCAGGCAATTTCTGACATGGTCTTGAATTTTTCTGCGTTGCCTTTGACTTTGAAACGATCGATTTCCCATTCGAGATCGTTCTCGCCGACTTCCAGCAAATGTGCAGCCAGTTTTTTTGCCTTGGCATGGATTTTTCGCGCCGCCAGAGCAATCGCAGCGCCTGCCACCGGCGTGGAACGCGAACCATACGTTCCCAGTCCATACGGTGCTGTGCTGGTATCACCTTCTTCAACCTGAATCACTTCAGAAGGAATACCCAGTTCCGTCGCAATGATCTGCGCATAGGTAGTCTGGTGTCCCTGACCCTGGGTGATGGTTCCCATACGGGCGATGGCACTGCCGGTAGGATGGATACGAATTTCGCAGGAATCAAACATGCCCACACCGAGAATGTCACAGATCTTGGATGGACCGGCACCAACGATCTCGGTAAAGGTCACCAGACCAATACCCATCAGCGTTGGGCAATTCGGATCGGCACGTTTGACAGCCTGTTCGGCACGCAGGGCTTTGTAGTCGACCGCATCGAGTACTTTATCGAGCGCGGTATCGTAATCACCCGAATCATATTCAAAACCAAAAGCTGAGGTGTAAGGGAACTGTTCTTTACGGATGAAATTTTTCTTACGAATTTCAGCCTTGTCCATATTCAGCTTCTGCGCCAGCACGTCCACCATGCGCTCAATCAGATACACCGCCTCAGTGACACGGAAGGAACAACGATAGGCCACGCCGCCTGGTGCTTTATTGGTGTACACGCCTTCCACTGTGCAGTGGGCTGCCGGTATGTCATATGAACCGGAACAGATATGGAACAAACCTGCAGGGAATTTGGTAGGGTCAGCACAGGCATCGAAAGCACCGTGGTCGGCGATCACGTGTGTGCGCAGACCGAGGATTTTTCCGTCAGCTGTGGCGGCCAGTTCACCGGTCATGTGGTAATCGCGGGCAAAGGCTGTAGAAGACAAGTTCTCAATACGGTCTTCAATCCATTTGACAGGACGGCCGAGCACGATAGAGGAAACAATGGCGCAAACATAGCCAGGATAAATACCGACCTTGTTACCAAAACCACCGCCAATATCAGGCGACACAATACGCACCTTGGATTCAGGAATACCTGACAACATGGACACGACGGTACGCACAATGTGCGGCGCCTGACTGGTGAGGTAGGTGGTCAGTTCGCCACGAATAGGATCGAACGAAGCCACGGCACCGCAAGTCTCGAGCGGGCAAGGATGCACGCGTGGATACAGCAGTTTTTCTGAAACAGTCACCGGTGCAGTAGCAAATGCAGCATCGGTCGCTTCTTTGTCGCCCGCATCCCAGGTAAAGATATGATTGTGGTGATAACGCTTACCGTGCGCACCTTCCGTCTTGCCGGCCAGATCTTCACGCAGCACCGGTGCATCTTTTTCCAGCGCCTTGAAGGGATCAATCACGACAGGCAGTTCTTCATATTCAACTTCAACCGCCTCAACACCGTCAGCTGCGATGTAGCGATCTTCTGCGATAACGACGGCCACTTCTTGCATCTGGAAATGAACCTTCTCATCCGCCAGCACCGCTGCCACGTCACCGGCCAGCGTCGGCATCCAGTGCAGCTTGAGTGGCTTCAGATCATCAGCAGTGAGAACCGCGATCACGCCAGGGATGGCGAGTGCTTTTTCTTTATTGATTTTCTTGATGCGTGCATGGGCCAGTGGCGAGCGCACGATGTCCATGTGCAGCATGCCGGGCAGCTTGATGTCATCAACATAATTGCCCTTGCCTTGAATAAAACGCGCATCTTCTTTACGAAGGCGGGAATCGCCCATACCCTGCAGGGCGGCCTTGCGATCAGGTGCATTCATAGTAGTCTCCGAATTAATTGATTGAGTTAGGCAGCGACTGGCTTTTTAGCGTCTTCACGCAGCTTGTTGGCTGCGTACTGAACTGCCTTCACAATATTTTGATAACCGGTGCAGCGGCACAAATTACCTGACATACCTGAGCGAATTTCTTCTTCGGTAGGATTAGGATTCTCTTGTAAAAAACGATATGCACGGGTCAGCATGCCGGGGGTGCAGAAACCACACTGCAGGCCATGCTCTTTATAAAAGCCTTCCTGAACCGCATGCAGTACGCCGCCTTGTGCAAGGCCTTCTACGGTCAGGACTTCACTGCCCTCACACTGCACTGCAAAGCAGGTGCAGGATTTGACGGATTCACCGTCAATATCTACCGTGCACGCGCCACAATGGCTGGTTTCACAACCGATGTGGGCACCGGTCAGATTCATTTTTTCACGCAGAAAGTGAACGAGCAGAGTACGTGGCTCAACGGCTTCTTCTACTTTTTTGCCGTTCACATTCATGGAAACCATTTTCTTAGTCATAGCGTATTCCTCCGATTTTTATTATTGGCAGTGGGCCATGGCGGCCGTAATAGCGCGGCGCGTCATCTCGCCGGCCATCGCTGTTTTATATTCAGCATCACCACGCAGATCCTCTGCAGGATCACAGATGGAGCGCACGCTCTCTGCAACCTGATCCAACAGGGCCGGGGTAATTTCCTTGCCTATCATGAGCTGTTCAGCAGCTGTAGCACGCATGGCGGTGGGTGCAACGTTGGTCAGGCCAATAGCAACATGGGTGACTTTGCCGGCCGACATTTGCAGCACGACCGCGGCAGCAGCCGTTGCCCAGTCGCCAGTCTTGCGCTTGAGCTTGTGATAGGCATAGCCCGTCTTAGGAGCAAAGGGAGCGACTTCTATGGATACCAGAATTTCATTCTCGGCCATCTCAGTCATGTAGGTGCCGTGAAAGAAATCGACCGCTTTCACTTTGCGCTGGCCGTTCGGACCCTGAAGCACAAAGCTGGCATCGAGTGCCATCGCGATGGCCGGATGATCATTCGCAGGGTCACCGTGGGCAATATCGCCACCGATGGTGCCGCGATTACGAACCTGAGGGTCGGCGATCAGTTTGGCTGCTTCCGGCAGCAGAGGGACTTTCTTGAGCAGTAAATCGGAATACAAGACCTGATTTTCAGTGGTCATGGATCCGATCTTGATGACGCCACCTTCTTCTTTAATGCCCCTGAGTTCAGGGACTTTATTCAGGTCGATAAGATTGGCAGGTTCGGTGAAGCGCAATTTCATCATCGGCAAGAGGCTATGGCCGCCCGCCAGAATTTTTGCTTCGTCACCAAATTTATCCAGTAATGCGACTGCTTCGGACACCGTTTTGGGGCAATGGTAATCAAATGAAGGTGGAATCATCTTTGTCTCCTTGTATTTTTATTCCTGCGATCTGGTGTCGCCGGATACTGCATTTTTTACATCCGATCTAAGGCAACTGCTTTTTACATTACTCCGTGTTCTGTGAATGCTTATTTAATGCACTATTATTTTTTTTGCACTATTAGTAATAATGCAAACTGTTAGGATTTTTTGCAACCGGCCAGTCATACTAACATCAAATAAGTGGTATACATATTGCCGATATGAATGCGATTAAAAATATTCCGAATAATCTTGCCACCCTGGCATTACTGGTTTCTGTCGCCCTGACTTTGTGGCTGGTTCGTAGTGTGGGAAGCGGCGATAATTATTTAATGCTGCTGACGCTGGCCGGCGTGGGCTCAGGCTGCGCAGCGCTGACATGGCTGCGCCCGCAACGGGACGGACTGTCGCCGCCGAATGTGATGTTGGCACTGGGTATCGGTGGGATGTTATTAGGCTTGTATTGGGATACGACGCGCACACCTATCGCCACGCTGGAGGGTTTGTGCTCGTCGAGCTCACCCCTGAATTTGATGGAATCGATGCGTTTTCATATCAGCCTGCTGCCGGGCATGCATGTGATGATGCTGGTTGGCGGCATCTCGGCCATAC
>CAIQLE010000236.1 GCA_903872555.1 uncultured bacterium | reverse complement strand
CTGTTGTGGTGTTGATTCATATTTTTTCTGCGACAAAATGCGTCAGCGGATAGCCTCGTTGTTGGTATTGCTTATAGCGTTCACGTCCAGCAGACAGATCATCCTCATCGGTCGAAACAATTTCAAACAGACGTTCAAAGCGCGCGAAATGCGCGGGGGTCTGATCTGACAGATTGATCAGCACCTGATGGTGCGGCAAGGTCTGATCGGCATTATCGGTCAGTATGACGGGCGTCTGCGCCGCCAGCTCATCTCCGGCCTTCACATGCGGCAGGAAATCCTGCTCGGAAAAGGTCCAGAGTGTTTCATCAAAAGCTGCCAGCTCAGCACTGTCCTGCAGGAAAACCACCACCTTCATATCGGCAGCGCGTGCCTTGCGCACCAGACGGCAGGCGTATTGCAGCTTGTTTGGCACCTTGCTGTGAAAGTCGACCCGGGTCATGCTCAGGAAGCCTGAATCATGCCGCTATGGCGCAGCAGTGCATCGATACTGGGTTCGCGGCCACGGAAGGCCGTGAAGGATTCCATCGCCGAGCGCGAACCACCCACCGACAAAATCTCGCGATGAAATGCCAGACCGGTTTCGGCCAGCCGGTTCGGATCGCCCTGCGCTTCTTCAAACGCACCATATGCATCAGCGGACAAGACTTCGGCCCATTTATAACTGTAGTAACCGGCAGCATAACCGCCTGCAAAAATATGCGAGAAGGAATGCTGGAAGCGATTAAATTCCGGCGGGATGATGACGGACACTTTATGCCTCACTTCGGCCAGCAGTTCGGTGACGGTTTGCGTGCCGCCGGGCAGGTAATCGTAATGCAGGCGCATATCAAACAAAGAGAATTCAACCTGACGCAGCATCTGCAGTCCCGACTGAAAATTCTTGGCGGCGATCATCTTGTCATACAGGTCGCGCGGCAGGGGCTGGCCGCTGTCGGCATTCGCTGTCATATGCTGCAGCACATCCCATTCCCAGCAAAAATTTTCCATGAATTGCGAGGGCAATTCAACAGCATCCCATTCCACCCCTGAAATGCCGGATACACCCAGCTCATCGACAGCCGTCAGCATGTGATGCAGACCGTGGCCGAATTCATGGAACAGGGTGATGACTTCATCGTGAGTAAAGTAAGCCGGCTTCTTCACGCCGTTCACCGTGGCAGGCTCAGTAAAATTACAGGTCAGGTAGGCAATCGGTGTCTGCACATCACCACCCAGATTTTTACGGCCGCGTGCATCATCCATCCATGCGCCGCCGCGCTTGCCGCTGCGCGCATATAAATCCAGATAGAACTGGCCGATCAGCTGGCTATTTTTTTCTATGCGATAGAAGCTCGCATCTGCATGCCAGACCGGTGCGCTCTGCTTGTGTATCGCTACACCAAACATGTTCTGAATCAGACGGAACAGACCATCGATTACCTTATGCTCGGGGAAATACATCTTCACTTCCTGCTCAGAAAAAGCATAGCGCTGTTCACGCAGCTTCTCGGCGGCATAAGTCATGTCCCAGGCTTGCAGTTGATCGATGCCCAGTTCGGT
>CAIQLE010000235.1 GCA_903872555.1 uncultured bacterium | reverse complement strand
GCTGGATGTAGACCCAGTGGGCTTTGATCTGATGGACCGCAAACTGCTCGAAGCGGTGCTGTTTAAATTCAGTGGCGGTCCGGTGGGACTGGATAATCTGGCGGCAGCGATTGGTGAGGAACGCGACACGATTGAAGACGTACTCGAACCCTATCTGATCCAACAGGGTTATTTGCAGCGCACGCCGCGCGGACGGATTGCGACCCCGATTGCCTATCAACATTTTGGCGTGGCCGCACCGCGCACTAGCCCGAATGGTGATCTTTGGGAGCCGGGCTGAAAGGCTGATGCGGCCGTTCTGGCTTGTATACCTGCAGGCATGATCATGTAGCGCACGTTTAGTGAAGCGCTTACTGAACCATTTGCACAATAGTGTTCCTTATCGGAAGCCGGCCGTCTGGCCGTTCACTTTCGAATCCGCTTCCAGGAGACTATCTTGCCGAGAACTGATCCGCTTTCACCTTCCATCAATCAGCTCACAAATATCCCAGCGGCACCAGAAGAACCTCTTCCTTTGCCGAACCAGAATGGCGGGCCGAAGATGCTCGTTCCCGAGGAAAAGCCGCTGGCCGGCTGGAATGATCTTCCTGCTGACATTCTTGGCGTATTGTTTACTCATCTAGTCCATCAGGCGCAATCTGTGTTTCAAGCGCCGATAGTGCGTTTTGAGGCTCTGCAAACACTGTATCAATTAAGAGGCGTTGCAAGACAGGAAAACAGCCTGTTAAATATCATTCTCAAAAATCAGCAACTCGATCTGAAAGCGCTTGAGAAAAATATTCGACTCGCGATGCGAGAAGAGTGGAAAAACAATGCTGCAGGCTTGGCGGATCAGCGCGATAAGCTGATTAAGGATTTCGCTGCAACCCGAGAGCTTATCGTTTCTGCTGATTCCACTGGTATCCCATTGGCTTTGCCGGAGTCGTGTGAGGGAGTTCACCTGAAATTCAGTGAAATCTCTTTGAGTCCGGCAATTGCAACATTCATTTCTGTTCTGGAAGCTAAAACGGTCAAGCTTGATGCCACCGGTATCGGCAGAGAGAGATTTATCAATGAGGTCTTGCCGGCATTAGAAAAACTGCCCAAGACTTGCAAGGTCGTGCTTGACGCTTGCAACAATGAACTGACTGCTGCTGATTTAGGCAAGCTCAGCAATGTGATGGCGAAACAGCCCGTGATTTATCGTCTAGACCTGAGCGGTAATCTGCTGGCTGACGGAGAAAATCCGGCGCAGATAGCGCAATTATTCCGGCACGCTGGGCCACTTACTCATTTGTATCTTGAAGGAACCGGTTTTGATACGACAATGGCCTTGGCCTTGAATCAGGATTTCAGTCAGGCACATTGTCTTCAGCATCTTGATTTGCGCAACAATCTACTGGATGAGGAAGGGGCGATCGCCTTGATCAAGGCCACTTTGCCCGATGTGAACGATGAAAAACAGTTAGCCAGATTGGATTCATTGCGTGCCGTCCGCCTTGGTGGCAACCCATTTCTAAATCAAAGAAAGGTGTTAGCGGCAGAACTGAAATTCAGCGGCGACTGGAGTGCGTTAAGAATCAAAGCATATTATCGCTCCCTGAATGAGGGGAATGATATGGAGTATCCAAGCGATGCGCCCGAAGTTTTCGAGATTTACGGGCCTTCGGCCGACCCTATAGCCGCTGCCTATTTGCGCATGCATGACACTCGGGCTGACGCCAGAAGGTTATAGCGTAAAACCGAAAATTTTAGTGCCTGAAACTCATCCCTTTCGGGATGAGTCAGCTCATGTCATTCTTCCCTGATCCAGACTTGCGTGCGACCTAACAGCGCCACACCGATGAAGCCGCGCACGTTCAGTTTCTTCCCGCCTTCGGATGTCCACATCTTGCAGCGATAGATTTTTCCATTCGCAGGATCGAGGATTTCGCCGCCCGCATATTCACCGTCCTTCAGCTTGAGTCCGGTGAGTATCGTCATCCCGATCACGGGCTTGTTCTTTTTTTCGCCGGTACATTTGTCGCAATTCGGATGCTGCTCTTCATTCGGGTTGCGGAACAACTTTTCTATTATGCCGTGCAATTCACCATTGACTTCAGTGATACGCACCAGCGATTTTTCCTTGCCGCTCTGGTCATCAATGGTGCGCCAGACACCCAGTGGCGAATCAGCTGCAGAAGCGTTCAAAGCTGCGCAGCACAAGAGTAAGGCGATGATGAATGGCTTGAACATGGGGTTTCCTCTTTATAGAGATTATTTTTAGTCTAGATACGCGGCCGCTGTCTCAGGGCGGCCGCAGTGTGAAACATTATCAGTTTAGTTTTGCAAGCTGCTCACGCAGTTTTTCCAGCGTTGCCGAGAAATTGGCGACACGCTCTTTTTCCTGCGCGACCACTTGCGCTGGCGCGCGCGCCACAAAACTTTCGTTGCTCAGCTTGGCGTGGGCTTTGGTGATCTCGCCTTCGAGTCGCGCTGCTTCCTTGCCCAGACGTTCGCGTTCGGCAGCGATATCGATTTCTACTTTCAGCATCAGGCGTGTGCTGCCAGCCACCGAAACCGGTGCAGGTGATTCAGGCAGTGCATCCACCACCTGCACTTCCGAGAGCTTGGCCAGTGCCAGCAGATAAGGCGCAAAGCTTTGCAGGCGTGCGTGATCATCACCTTCGAGTATCAGCGGCACTTTTTGCGCTGGCGATAACTGCATTTCGCCGCGCAAATTACGACAGGCGTCGGTAAGTGATTTCAGCTCCGTCATCCAGCCCTCAGCCTGCTCATCAATCTTTTTCAGATTCGGCACAGGATAGGGCTGCATCATGATGGAATCGCCGGCAGGATTAAGCTGACGGCCTGACAGTGGCGCAACGGTTTGCCACAGTTGCTCGGTGATGAAAGGAATGATGGGGTGAGCCAGTCGCAGTACCGTTTCCAGTACACGCAGCAGTGTGCGGCGTGTAGCGCGCTGCTGTTGCTCTGTGCCGGTCTGAATCTGAACTTTCGCCACTTCCAGATACCAGTCGCAATATTCATCCCAGATGAATTTGTAGGTAGCTGAGGCGATATTGTCGAAGCGGTATTCTGCATAGCCTTTTTCGACTTCCGCTTCGGTACGCTGCAGCAGTGAGACTATCCAGCGATCGGCTTGCGAGAAATCCAGATAGCTGCCGGTGGCGCAGGCTTCTGCGCCATGTTCTTCGAGGCCGCAATCTTTGCCCTCGGTGTTCATCAAGACAAAGCGGGTCGCATTCCACAATTTATTACAGAAATTTCTATAGCCTTCACAACGGCTCAGATCGAAATTGATATTTCTGCCCAGTGAGGCATAGCTGGCCATGGTGAAGCGCAGTGCATCTGTGCCATAGGCTGCGATGCCATTTGCGAATTCTTTGCGTGTGGCTTTGGCAATGCTGTCAGCCTGTTTAGGATTCATCAGGCCGGCTGTGCGTTTGCCCACCAGTGCTTCAACTTGAATACCATCAATCAGATCAATCGGATCAAGCGTATTGCCTTTGGACTTGGACATTTTCTGTCCCTGAGCATCACGCACCAGTCCATGTACATATACGGTTTTGAAAGGCACCTTGCCAG
>CAIQLE010000234.1 GCA_903872555.1 uncultured bacterium | reverse complement strand
CTGCTCACTCAGCAGCGTATTTTTGCCAGTTTTTGATGTAGGTGGTGAGACCGTACAAGCACAAGAAGCCCTTGCACACTCTTACTCAGAGGAAGATAGGGGTTTGTCAGTCTGGCAACTGTTGATGAACGCCGCCAATGACGAAGAATCGATAGAACTAGATCGGCTTGCTCGACTTATCCACGCTATGAACTTCTTTCGTCAAGCGAATGCTGCTGGCACATCTTTATTAATCGATGTACACGATAGACTACTCGCAGCAGTTGGAAGCAATCATGGCGCAGCTTTTCATCGTATTTTGGCTAGCCTAGAATTGCCAGTATCGCAAATCCTTTTACAGCTACCCCTCGTCAAAGCTTCTAGCAATTGGGCATTGGTACAAATTGTCGAAAACTATAAAAAGAATGAATTTCGCGTCGCAACACGCGCCAATAATATCGCTGAAGCTTTACGCCATGCTGAAGCACTCAGACCCCACCTAATCAGATTAGATATTAGTCGCATAGGAAATGGAGATAACCTTACAGAGTTGTTTGAACGAGCGAGTGACCTGTCTATTCAATTATTATTTACTCGCATCGAACATGAAAGAGAGCATGCTTTGATCAAGAGCGCTTTACATAGCTTGATGAACAACTCAACTCATTTGCTAGTTCAAGGTCCTCTTTACGCAAAAAGTAGTTCTAATCTAAAGACGGATTTGAATTCAAATAACTATGACAAGATATCATTGGGCAATCCAATAGCAGCCATTTGACATATGGATCTACTAGATTTAAGAGGTGGTAACCACAAGCAAAAATATGGTTTTATATTTATTTTTTGAATGACAGTTATCAATCTAGAAACGCAAAATTGACTTGGTAACTGTTTTTGGTAACTATTTTGGTAACTGCGAAGTTATGTTGCGAAAATCCTTGCAATAACTATTGACTTGGCGGAAGCGGTGAGATTCGAACTCACGGAGGGCTCACACCCTCGCCGGTTTTCAAGACCGGTGCCTTAAACCGCTCGGCCACGCTTCCTTACTGAAGATTCAAGATTATACCTGCAGGCGGGCAATCTCTGGAAGAGTCTCAGTCGGGCAAAAATAGTTGCTGCAAATCGTTCAGGAATCTTTGCCCCAGCTCAGTCGGTTTTATGGTCTTGTAATCCACCATCAGCAAGCCTTTGGCTTCGGCCTGCTGCAGGGCAGGCTCTATCAGCTGCATGGGCAGGCTGGTGCGCTCCGCAAACAGGCGCGATTCAAAACCGCCTGTCAGACGCAGGGCATTCAGCATGAATTCAAATCCCAGCTCATCGCGCCCTACTTCGGCTTCTTCATGGATAGCATTGCCGGCCATGGCTTGCTGTATATAGCTGGCAGGCTGCTTGTAGCGCGCCTGACGCACAATCCGATGCGGGAATGAGAGCTTGGAATGCGCGCCTGCACCTATGCCCAGATAGTCGCCGAACTCCCAATAATTCAGATTGTGCTTTGCTCTGCGCCCTGATTTGGCAAAGGCAGAGACTTCATAATGCTCATAGCCCGCTGCGGCGGTGAACTCGCTGATCATCTGCTGCATGGCTGCGCTGGCATCATCATCCGGCACGGCCGGTGGAAACTTAGCGAAGACCGTATTCGGTTCCAGAGTCAGGTGGTAGAGCGATAAATGGGGCGGCGCAAAACTGAGCGCCGTTTGTAAATCTTGCTCAGCCTGTGTCAGGGTCTGATTGGGCAGCGCGTACATCAAGTCCAGATTGAAATTTGCAAAGCTATGCTGGGCGATGTCGATGGCGCGCCGGGCTTCGTCACCATCATGAATACGGCCCAGGGCCTGCAAGTGATCTGAATTAAAACTTTGTATGCCTATGGAGAGCCGGTTGATGCCACTGGCAGCAAAGGAGATGAATTTTTCAGCTTCAAAGGTGCCGGGATTGGCTTCCATGGTGATTTCCGCATCGGCATCTAGCGGCAACAACGTGCGTATATCAGACAATAAACGATCCATGCCCTGCGCCGACATCAGGCTGGGTGTGCCGCCACCGATAAAGATGGTGTGTATCTTGCGGCCCCAGATCAGGGGCAGTGCCTGCTCCAGATCGGCACGGAGTGCGTCCAGATAATCCTGCTCGGGCAATGCACCGTCCTGCTCATGGGAGTTGAAATCACAGTAGGGGCATTTGCGTACGCACCAGGGAAAATGTACATACAACGACAGCGGAGGCAGGGCTGAGAGATTCAGCAGGCCGGGCTTGAGATAACTCTCTACAACGCGCGCCGGAACGGCTTGTAGTATGTCCGGCCTTATCGGAATCATGTGAGTTTCTCTATCAGTGCACGCAGTGCCTGACCGCGATGAGAGCGGTGATTTTTTTCTTCAGCGCTCAGTTCAGCAACTGTTTTATCCAGCTCGGGCAGGTAAAAGTGCGGGTCGTAACCAAAACCTCCATGCCCGCGTGGCGTGGCGATGATTTCACCCTGCCAGCGCCCTTCGGCGATCACGGGTTGCGGATCATCGGCATGGCGCAGGTAGACCAGCACGCAATAGTAATAAGCGGATTTATTGGCATGCGCAGTTAATGTCTCCACTAATTTGGAGCTGTTGGCTGCATCGGATTTAGGCTCGCCGGCATAGCGTGCCGATTGCACACCGGGTGCGCCTCCCAGTGCCGGCACACAAATACCGGAATCATCCGCCAGTGCAGGCAAGCCACTGGCGCGTGCCGCATGGCGTGCTTTGGCGAGTGCATTCTCGACAAACGTTGCATGCGGCTCTTCGGCTTCCTGTATGCCGAGCTCGCCCTGTGTGAGCAGTTCAAAGCCCAGAGGCATCAGCAATTGCGAAAATTCAGCCAGCTTGCCGCGATTATTCGAGGCCAGCACCAGTGTCTGCTTCATCGTGACTTATGCCTTCAGACCCAGCGCCTGTTTTTGCAGGCGTATCAATTCACGAATGCCGCCATCGGCCAGATCCAGTAATTGATTCATGGTCGCGCGATCGAATGCCTCACCTTCGGCTGTGCCTTGCAGTTCTATGAAATGGCCTGCTTCGTTCATGACGACATTCATGTCGGTGTCACAGCCGGAGTCTTCGATGTAATCCAGATCCAGTACCGGTAGGCCCTGATACACGCCGACAGAAATCGCGGCCACAAAATGTTTGATGGGTATGGTGCTGATGAGACCCTTACCCACCAGCTGAGTAAAGGCATCATGCGCAGCCACCATGGCGCCGGTGATGGCTGCGGTACGGGTTCCACCGTCAGCTTGCAATACATCACAATCCAGTTGCAGGGTGCGTTCGCCAAAGGCTTCCAGATCAAAGGCAGCACGCAGTGATCGGCCTATCAGGCGTTGTATCTCTTGCGTTCGTCCGGACTGCTTGCCCTTGGCCGCTTCGCGGTCCATGCGGGTATGGGTAGAGCGTGGCAGCATGCCGTATTCGGCAGTCATCCAGCCGCGCCCTTGCCCTCGCAGAAACGGCGGCACTTTTTCTTCTATGCTGGCTGTACACAAGACACGGGTATCGCCAAATTCAACCAGCACAGCGCCTTCTGCATGGCGGGTGTAGTGACGGGTCAGGCGCACTTCGCGCAAAGCATGGGCAGTGCGTCCGCTAGGACGCTGGATAGGTTGGGTGGACATACTTCCTCAGAGGTGTTGGTTTCAGTAATTCAGTGGATGATTCAGGGGCCTAGCGGCGCCAGGCTGCTGATGACCCGGTCATGCGGCAGACTGTCCGTCAGCAGCGAGCTTTCTCCCGCTGCCGGATGATCTTCCAGCCAGGTGAGCGCAAGCGCAGTCACATTATCGCCGTTTTTACCGCCCGCTATGGCCGCAAGCCTGACTAGCTCAGGTACGCAGGTTTCTAAAGGCCCGACCGACAGCCTGTAAGCCAGCTCATGCTCACGCAGGCTGGACCATAAACCATCAGAACAAAGCAGTAACTGGTCACCCGCCTGCAACCGTACAGGTGCAGCCCTGTCCACCTGCGGCAGGCTGGGGGCGCCCACGCAGTTGTAGAGTTTATTGCGGTCAGGATGGGTGGCACGTTCTGCCGGCGACACCCGCCCCAGCGTGATCAGGCGTTCCACATGCGAATGATCGACTGTTCGCGCAAGAATACGTCCACTGCGCAGCCAATACAGGCGGGAATCACCGCAATGTGCCCACCAAGCTTTCCCGTGCTGAATGATGCAGGCCACAATGGTGGTACGGGGTGTATCCGTCAGGCGCTGGCTGGCGCGATAACGGTGCAGAGACTGATGCGCAGCAAAGACTAGTTCTTCCAGCAGATGGGAAGGATCTTCAATGCCAGGTGCGGCTCGCTCGTGAAACAAAGCGCCCATAGCTTGTAGCGCCAGTGTGGCGGCAACCTCGCCCTGTGCATGTCCGCCCATGCCATCGGCCAGCAGGAGCAGAAGCGCATCACGCGTGAAGCAATAGCCCATGCGATCTTCGTTGACGCTGCGGCCGCCTATCCGGCTGTCCTGATAAATAGCGAAGCGCACCCTCAGCTCACGTAACGACGCAGACGCGACATCAGTGTTTCCTGTTCTGTTGGCAGTACCGCCAGCGGCCGCATGATCTTTTGCAGGGCAAACACACTTTGAGGACGTTTCAGCGGATCGAGTGCCAGGCTCCAGCGCACCAGCTCGATTAATTCTTTGGAATACACGTGCTCCAACTCACGGTAATAGACTTCCATGCGGTCATCACGCTTGCGCTCTATCGATGACTGAGGCGGCACGCCAACCATGGCAGTGAAGATGGTGGCACCGATGCTGTAAATGTCGGTCCAGGGACCCAGATCATGTTTGGTATACAGCTCTGGCGCTGCGAATCCGGGTGTATACATAGGATGCAGGCGCGACAGATCGACATGCAAGGTCTGTCTGGCGGCACCGAAATCAAGCAAGATGGGCGTGCCATCATTGCGCAGATAAATATTGGCAGGCTTGAGGTCAAGGTGAAGTAATTTATGCGTATGCACTTCACGCAGGGCATCCATGACTTGCGCAAACATAGAGCGAATCGCAGGTTCAGATACCAGTGGTTTGTCGCCTTTCTGACGGCGGCGGGCAATATGTTCTTGTAGCGTGCGTCCACGCTCATAAGCCATCACCATATACACGGTGTCATGGGCACGAAAGAAATTCAGCACGCGAACCACGTTCGGATGCACGATGGATGCCAGTGCCCGGCCTTCATCGAAAAAATATTTCATGCCTATGCGATAGAGCTCGACCTGATCTGCCGCCACGCTGGGCAGAAGCTCGCCGCGCAGTCGCTTGGCCAGAGCAGCCGGCATGTACTCTTTGATGACAACTTCGCGCCCCTCAGCATCTTCTGCAAGATAGACAATGCTGAAGCCGCCAACGGCAATCTTCTTTACAATGCGGTATCCGCTGAGTTCCAGATTTTCTGGCAAAGCTGCGTTATGTTGAACGGCCATTTTTTATCAGAGCATTCCATGTTCCCGGGTCGGGATTGTGTGGAATTATTAGCTTTTTGTAAAGACAATCAAAGGGACTATTTTGAGCATCAGCAGTATGACGGGATATGCGGTCAGCAGCCGCGAAAGTGAAGCTGGCACCCTGACCCTCGAACTCCGCAGCGTCAATTCACGCTTTCTTGATCTGCAATTCAGGATCAATGACGACTTGCGCAGTCTGGAGCCTATGCTGCGCGAAGCGATTATGGCCCGGGTATCCCGTGGCAAGGTCGAATGCCGCTTGTCCTTTGGTCGCAAAGAAAAATCCAGCTCCAGCCTGGGCTTAGACGGCACTTTGCTGTCAGCCCTGCACATCGCCCAACAAGAGGTGGCCTCGCGCTTCCCTGAGGCGCGCCCCATGTCGGTCAATGAATTGCTGCGCTGGCCGGGTGTGCTGGCTGAAAGCGAGCTCAGTCAGGACACTTTGCAGGCCGATGTGCAGTCGACACTCACCACCACGCTGGACGGCTTTCTGGAATCGCGACAGCGTGAAGGTGCAGCGCTTGAAACCATGCTGTTGTCCAGAATCACGGATATTGAAGCGATAGTCGAACAAATCACCCCACTCGTGCCCAAGGCTGTGGAACAATTCCGTCAAAAGGCCATAGAACGTCTGCAAGAAGCTTTGGGGCTGGCCTTAGGCGAAAGCAGCAGCTCAGCGAATCTGGAAGACATGCAAGACCGCATACGTCAGGAAGTGACGCTTTACGGCATACGGGTGGATGTGGCAGAAGAGCTCACCCGCCTGTCGGGACATTTGACCGAAACACGCGCGATACTCAAAAAAGGTGGTCAGGTAGGCAAGCGTCTGGACTTCATGATGCAAGAACTGAATCGCGAAGCCAATACGCTGGGCTCTAAAGCAGCCGTCAAGGAGTTGTCGGATGCCTCAATGCAGATGAAACTGTTGATAGAACAAATGCGTGAGCAAGTACAAAATCTGGAATAAGCATGTCACAACAAAGCGCTTCAGGCAGTATTTTTGTGGTGGCCGCACCTTCGGGTGCGGGTAAATCATCGCTGGTGCATGCCCTGCTCAAGCAGACACCTGAGATCACGCTGTCGATCTCGACTACAACACGTGCGCCACGGCCGGGCGAAGAAAACGGGCGTGAGTATTTCTTTATCAGCCAGAGTGAATTTCTGGAGCGTGAAAAAAACGGTGAATTTCTCGAGTCAGCCAGTGTGCATGGCAACTTCTACGGCACATCGCGTCTCGCCATCGAAGAACAGACTCGTGCGGGCAAAGATGTACTGCTCGAGATTGACTGGCAAGGTGCGCAGCAAGTCAGAAAACAGTTTCCGGGTTGCGTAGGTATTTTCATACTGCCACCCTCTGTCGAAACATTGGAACAGCGATTACGTCAGCGCGGTCAGGATACTGACGCAGTAATCGGCAAACGTGTTCAGGGTGCTGCCGAGGAGATCGCTCATGCCCCTGAGTTCGACTATGTTATTATCAATGAAAATTTCGAGATAGCTTTGTCCGAGCTTGTTGCGATTGCGCGAGCCTCACGGTGCAGACTACTCCAGCAGGCGGCGCGACACAGCCACCTCTTCGCCGGTTACGGCATTCAAACACGCTGAGTTTTTCAGATTTCCAGGAGCCCCTATGGCACGTATTACCGTTGAAGATTGCCTCAAAAGAATCCCGAACCGCTTCCAGCTGACACTTGCAGCGACCTATCGCGCTCGCCAGATTTTGCAAGGCCACACGCCTAAAGTCGACAGCGACGATAAAGCGACCGTGATCGCACTGCGCGAAATCGCTGCTGGTTTTGTCGGCATCGAGATGCTCAAGAAGGTTCCTAGCTAAACAGGGAGTCGCCCGGTATACGGGTCGGCATCGAGATGCATTCGACACCCGCTGACGTCCCCTCCACCTCCCCATCCCGGAAGGCTAATTCTGCTGTGCCTTCCAACTATTCACTGAGCAATGAACCCGCTGCGCCGAATACCATCGGCGTTGCGTCAGTGACTCACCTGACGACCCGTCTGGCTGAGTATCTGACTCCGGCTGAACTGAAAAAAATCAAAGAAGCGTATCGCTTTTCCGATGAAATGCATCTGGGTCAGGTGCGTAAATCAGGCGAACCGTATATTTCCCATCCGATTGCGGTGGCTGAAATTTGCGCGGAGTGGAAACTCGATGCGCAGGCCATCATGGCAGCCCTGCTGCATGATGTGATGGAAGATCAGGATGTCAAAAAAGACGAACTGATAGAGCGCTTTGGTGCTCCCGTGGCCTCATTGGTCGATGGTCTGTCCAAGCTCGACAAAATTGAATTTCAAAGCCAGGTCGAGCAACAAGCTGAAAATTTCCGCAAAATGTTGCTGGCCATGGCGCGCGATGTACGCGTCATTCTCGTCAAGCTAGCTGACCGCCTGCACAATATGCGCACGCTGGATCATATGGCGCCTGAGAAGCGCCAGCGGATTGCTCGCGAGACCATGGAAGTCTATGTGCCGATCGCGCACAGGCTGGGTCTCAATAATATTTACCGCGAACTGCAAGAACTCTCCTTCGCTCATTTACTGCCGCTGCGTCATCGCACCATAGCCAAGGCCGTCAAAGCAGCACGCGGCAACCGTCGCGAAGTGGTCAGCAAGATCATGGAAACGGTGAGGCAGGCGCTGAATGATGCTGGCATTGAGGCGGGCATCTATGGGCGCGAAAAAACCCTGTACGGCATCTACCGCAAAATGCGTAACAAGCATCTGAGTTTCTCTCAGGTGCTGGATGTGTATGGCTTTCGTATCGTGGTGGAGAACTTTGCGAACTGTTATGTCGCGCTGGGTGTCTTGCATGCGCTGTTTAAACCCATGCCCGGCAAGTTCAAAGATTACATCGCCATTCCTAAGCTGAATGGCTATCAGTCCCTGCACACAACCCTGATCGGCCCCTACGGCACACCGGTTGAATTCCAGATTCGTACCGAAGAAATGCATCGCGTGGCCGAAGCTGGCGTCGCAGCTCATTGGCTGTATAAAAATGAAGGCAGCGAACTAACCGATTTACAGCAGCGTACCCACGCCTG
Organism: uncultured bacterium; assembly: GCA_903872555.1. Lineage (GTDB taxonomy): Bacteria > Pseudomonadota > Gammaproteobacteria > Burkholderiales > Burkholderiaceae_D > Pernthalerella. The sequence continues at coordinate 1,155 of CAIQLE010000234.1, read as the reverse complement.
GCTGCAATCCCTGCTCGACATTCAGCATCAGACCGGTGATTCCGCTGAATTCCTTGAACACGTGAAGGTCGATCTCTTCCCTGATTCGGTCTATGTGTTCACACCTAAATCCACCATCATCGCCCTGCCGCGCGGCGCAACCGCTCTGGACTTTGCGTACACGATTCACACCGACATTGGTGACCATGCCGTATCGGCACGCATCAACCATGAGCCCGCTGCACTCAAGACCGAACTGCGGAATGGCGATATCGTGGGCATAGATGTCTCCGACGACGCACGTCCGACACCGAACTGGCTGAATTTTGTGCGTACCGGCCGTGCGCGCTCTGCGATACGCCATCATTTGCGATCTATCAATCGCGATGAAGCCGTGGAGTTGGGCGAAATGTTGCTGGTTCAAGCCATGACTTCCTTAGAGCTTCATCTGGATCTGACCGCCACCGTGCGCGAACGTCTGGTGAATGACACGGGAGCAAAGTCGATTGAAGATATTTACGCAGATATTGGCACGGGTCGCCGTCTTGCTACGCTGGTGGCGCGTCATATACAAGGCCTGATGGATGTATCGCCGACCAAAGTCAGCACACCGACCATCGAATCCAAGATCAAGCCCATGATAATCAGTGGCGATGAACCGGCCTCATCGGTGCAACTGGCTTCGTGTTGCACACCGATACCCGGCGACTTGCTGGCGGGTCATTTGCGGCGTGATCAGACACTCTCAGTGCACACCTCGGATTGTGAAGCCGCTCGACGTTTGCGCTCTAAAGAACCGGGCCGATGGATTGAGGTTCTGTGGAATGAAGAACACGCCAGTCGTTCTAACTGTCGTATCCGCATACTGATGCAGGATGAAAAAGGTGCGCTGGCGCGACTGGCCGCCGAGATCAATGAGTCCGATGCCAATATTGTGCTGGTCGGTATGGATGAAGGCCACAGTGCAGGCCCGCTGACGGAATTGCGCTTTACCATACAAGTCAATGACCGCGTGCATCTGGCGCGCCTGATGCGTAATGTAAGACGCGTCAAAGGTGTGGAGCGTATCGTTCGCGAACGCGGCTAAAGCGAATGGATGCTTAAACTGACTTCGTTTTTCCTTTACGCTTGACCTTGTGATGTAAGCGCCTTAATCCCAGCCAGACGATCAGTGCT
>CAIQLE010000233.1 GCA_903872555.1 uncultured bacterium | reverse complement strand
ATTGCTGGTCTGGCTCGGCCCCGGCATAGGGCCGCAACGATTTGAGGTAGGCGAGGATGTGCGAACTGCCTTTAGCCGGCTGGGCACGGCAGCCGATGCCGCTTTTCTGGCCATTCCGGGCCAGACGGGGAAATATCTGGCGAATCTGCCTCACTTAGCGCGCCTGGCGCTGGCCAGTGAGGGCGTAACTCAGGTGGCCGGTGGCAGCGCTTGCACCGTCAGCGAGCCTGAGCGTTTTTATTCTTTCCGACGCGACCGCGTCACCGGCCGCATGGCCTCGATGATCTGGATCAAGTGATTTTTGCCTGATCCGGCGTAACTTCCGGCGCGGACTGATTCATTTGGGCTTGTCGTTCTTGCATGGCGATTAAGCGCTCCTGATCGCGCCGCTGCTTACGCCGACCGCTTCCTCCTATGTACATAATGATCACAGTTGGTAACACCCCATAGAGGAAAAACGTCATAATGCCCGCAACCACCGTCTCTTCGGTGATGGCCATCATGAGCGTTACGTAAATCCAGCCAACTGCTGCAATATGCATCACGGTTATCCAAAATAAAAATCTGCGAAGATCCTAACACCCATCAAAAAAAACAGGGAATCTGCATGAGTCAATCTGACAGCACCGCCCCGAAACAGCCTCAGGCAGCCGAATGGTTTGCACAGATGTCCGACCCTCAGGGCTGGCAATCCATGATGCATCTCATGCAGTCAGGCCTGCAACAGAGCATGCAGTCTATGCCGAATATGGCGCAGATGCCGCAGATGCCCGCCATGCCTTCCATGCCAGATATGTCTGCAGTGACAGCGATGGTGCCGCCGGAAAAGCTGGCCGAATTGCAAAAAGCCTATATGGAAGAAATGTCGACGCTCTGGACTGGCATGGTCGCTCAGCGTTCACCGGATATTCGTGATCGCCGCTTTGCCAATCCGGTCTGGCAGTCAAATCCCCTGTATGCCTTTAATGCAGCGGCTTATCTTTTAAATGCACGTTTCATGAACGAGCTGGCCGAAGCCGTGCAGGCCGATCCCAAGACACGCAAGAAAATCCGCTTTGCCACCCAGCAGGCGATTGATGCCATGTCGCCGAAAAATTTTCTGGCGACCAATCCCGAGGCGCAGCAAGTACTCATCGATTCTAAAGGCGAGAGTCTGACGCGCGGCATCATGCATATGCTTGCCGATATGCGTAAGGGACATATTTCGCAGACCGATGAAACGGCTTTCGAAGTTGGCCGTAATGTGGCAACGACAGAAGGTGCAGTCGTTTTTGAAAATGATGTGATTCAGCTGCTGCAGTATCGCCCGCTGACCAAGCAGGTATATCAGCGTCCGCTGCTGATCGTGCCACCTTGTATCAACAAGTTTTACATCCTGGATTTGCAGCCAGAGAATTCACTGATCCGCTATGCGGTTGAACAAGGCCATACCGTCTTCGTTGTCTCCTGGGTGAATGCAGGTGAATCGTTGGGTCACCTCGACTGGAATGATTACATAGAGCAGGGCGCGATCAAGGCGATTGAAGTTGCTCAAGACATCAGCGGCGAGAAGCAAATCAATGCGCTGGGTTTCTGTGTCGGCGGCACCATCCTTGCCAGTGCGCTGGCCGTACTGGCTGAGCGTGGCAAAAAGCCAGTGTCCAGCCTGACTTTGCTGACCACCATGCTGGATTTTTCCGATGTGGGCGCGATTGATGTGTATGTTGATGAAGCGCAGGTCGCTCAGCGCGAACAAGCCATAGGCCATGGTGGCCTGATGCCGGGGCGGGATTTTGCGACGGCCTTTTCCAGTCTGCGTCCGAATGATCTGGTGTGGAATTATGTAGAGGCCAACTACCTCAAAGGCGAAGAACCGCCGGCTTTCGATCTGCTGTACTGGAATTCTGACAGCACCAATTTGCCCGGCCCCATGTTCTGCTATTACCTGCGCAATATGTATCTGGAAAATAATCTGCGCATCCCCGGCAAGCTCAGCGTCAGCGGTGATCCTGTTGATCTGGGCAAGGTGCAAGTGCCGGCCTTTATTTATGCCTCGCGCGAAGACCATATCGTGCCCTGGGCCAGCGCCTATGCCAGCACCGGACTGATCAACAAAGCTAAGCGCAGCAAAAACCGTTTTGTTCTGGGTGCTTCCGGCCATATCGCGGGCGTGATTAATCCACCGGCCAAGAAAAAACGCAGCTACTGGGTGAATGACAAACTACCGGCCACCACAGAGGAATGGCTGGCAGGTGCTGTTGAAACACCGGGCAGCTGGTGGACAGACTGGTCAGCTTTTCTGGCAGAGCATGCCGGTGAGCAGAAAGCAGCACCACGCAAATACGGCAACGTACGTCACAAGGCCATAGAGCCGGCTCCTGGTCGCTACGTCAGGCAAAAAGCTGAATAAGAAAGCCTGAGGAAAAGTCAGCCCGAGAAGTCAGGAAATCCCGAGAACTCAGGCTGGTTTTTCTGTGCATTGCAATATCAGGGTTGGCATCAGGGTGTTTTCTGGACAAGCATATGTTTTTAGGGAATATAATGAATCCGGAGGCGCGGACATTTGTCCGGCTGATTGACAAAATCGCATCATTACATTGCGACGCAAAATAACCGGAATTCCCCATGACAATCACAAAAAAGGCTGGTCAGCGCCTGATCAAGAAATACCCCAATCGCCGTCTGTACGATACCCAGACCAGTTCCTACATCACCCTCGCAGACGTCAAGCAGCTTGTTTTGGGCAATGAAGAATTTCAGGTAGTTGACGCCAAGTCGGATGAAGACCTGACGCGCAGCATCCTGCTGCAAATTATTCTGGAAGAAGAGGCGAATGGCCAACCCATGTTCTCCAGCGCCGCGCTGTCGCAGATCATCCGCTATTACGGCCACGCCATGCAGGGCATGATGGGCTCGTATCTGGAAAAGAATATTCAGGTCTTTATCGATATTCAGCACAAGATGGCTGAAAACTCGAAAGGCGTGATTGATGAAAAATCCTTCAGCCCGGAGATGTGGACGCAATTCATGAGTGTTCAGGCGCCGATGATGCAGGGCATGATGAGCAACTACATAGAGCAGAGCAAGAGCCTGTTCATGCAGATGCAGGATCAGATGCAAAGTCAGGCCAAAAACGTGTTTGGCGTGTTTCCCTTCCCGAGCGCTGCTCCCGCATGGACACCCGAGCCGGGCAAATCAGAGTCCAAATAGTCCTTCCCCCCGATCACCGGCTGCTGTCAGTCGGTGATTGTCTTTCGCAAGTCATTGATTTTAAATAATTAATTTAACTGGTTGAGTTATACAAGAATTTGTATAATTTGCCTTGTGATCCTTCCTAAACCCGTAGAATTTCTTGGTTCTGCTCTGCAGGCTTTAAGAGCATTCCCCGATCATGCCCGCAGAGAAGCGGGTCACCAGATCGATAGGGTACAAAGAGGTTTAGAGCCGGATGACTGGAAACCAATGACGGCGGTTGGTCCGGGTGTCAGAGAGATCCGTATCCGTGAAACTAACGGTGCATTCCGCATTCTCTACCTGACCAAGATGGCTGATGCTATTTACGTTCTGCACTGCTTTGAAAAGAAAACTCAAAAAACGAGTCAGGCGGATTTAGAACTGGCCGCAAT
>CAIQLE010000232.1 GCA_903872555.1 uncultured bacterium | reverse complement strand
TATAAATCCAGATAGAACTGGCCGATCAGCTGGCTATTTTTTTCTATGCGATAGAAGCTCGCATCTGCATGCCAGACTGGCGCATTCTGCTTGTGTATCGCTACACCAAACATGTTTTGAATCAGACGGAACAGACCATCGATCACCTTATGCTCGGGGAAGTACATCTTCACTTCCTGCTCTGAAAAAGCATAGCGCTGTTCACGCAGCTTCTCGGCAGCATAGGTCATGTCCCAGGCTTGCAGTTGATCGATGCCCAGTTCGGTTTTGGCAAAGGCACGCAATTCAGCCAGATCATTTTCTGCAAAGCTGCGCGCACGCTGGGCCAGATCTTCCAGAAACTGAATCACCTGCTGCGGTGTGGTGGCCATCTTGGGCACCAGGGAGACTTCAGCAAAATTGGCATAGCCCAGTATCTTTGCTTCTTCATCCCGCAGCTTGAGTATGTCTATGATGTTCTGTGAATTGTCCCATTCCGGATTGGCCCCCAGTTCAGAGGCCTTGGTCGCATTCGCGCGATAAATGGTTTCGCGCAGGGCGCGGTCATCGGCATATTGCAGAACCGGAAAATACGAAGGGAAGTGCAGGGTGAAGCGCCAGCCGCTCTTGCCTTCTTTGCCAGCGGACGCTTGTGCTGCCTGTTTGACGTCATCCGGCAAGCCGGCCAGACGCTGTTCATCTTCGATCAGCAATTCATAGGCATTCGTGGCATCAAGTACGTTTTCGGAAAAACGCGTGGCGAGCGCTGCCTGTTGTTCCTGAATTTCTGCGAAGCGAATTTTTTTATCTTCAGCCAGCTCCGCACCACCGAGGCGGAAATCACGCGTGGCGTTATCGATGATTTTTTTGCGTGCCGTCGACAGCGTGTGATATTCCGCGCTGGCCTGCAGTGCCTTATATTTTTCAAACAGTTTCAGGTTTTGACCGAGTTCAGTCCAGAACTCAGTCACCTTAGGCTGATTCTCGTTATAGACGGCACGCAGCTCCGGCGTGTCCATCACGGCATTCAGATGGCCCACGACGCCCCAGGCGCGACCCAGACGCTCGGTGGTCAGTTCCAGTGGCACGACAAAATCATTCCAGCTGACGCTGGCATCAGCCGCTTCGAGTGTCTGCACCACCTTACGCGCTTCTTGCAGCAAGGCTTCAATCGCAGGCGTGACATGCTCATGCGAAAAAATATCGAAACGGGGCAGGTCGGTGAAATCCAGCAGGGCATTGGCGCTCATAGGTACTTATAACCTCAGGTTCGTTCAGCTGCTTCAAGTGTATTGACCAGCAACATGGTGATGGTCATGGGGCCGACACCGCCGGGCACGGGAGTAATCCAGCCAGCCACTTCGGAAGCGCCGGCGTAATCGACATCGCCGCACAGCTTGCCGGCATCATCGCGGTTCATGCCTACATCAATCACCACCGCACCCGGCTTGACCATGTCAGCCGTCACGATGTTCCGCTTGCCGGTGGCGACCACCAGAATATCGGCAGCGCGTGTGTGCAGGCCCAGATCGCGCGTCTTGGAATTACAGATGGTGACGGTAGCGCCCGCCTGCAAGAGCAACATGGCCTGCGGCTTGCCCACAATATTCGAGGCACCCACCACCACCGCATGCGCACCGCGCACCGGATAGTCTATGGATTCCAGCATTTTCATCACGCCGTAGGGCGTACAAGGGCGGAACAAAGGCTGGCCTGTCATTAAGAGGCCGGCATTGCTGATGTGAAAACCATCCACATCTTTTTCTGCGGCGATGGCTTCAATCACTTTGTTCGCATCAATATGTGCCGGCAGCGGCAATTGCACCAGGATGCCGTGAATTTTCGGATCGTGATTCAGGGCTTCCACACGCGCCAATAGTTCGGCCTCGCTCAGGCTGGCTTCATACTTTTCAAAAACAGAATAAATCCCGTTTTCTTCGCAGGCCTTGATTTTGTTGCGCACGTAGACCTGAGAGGCCTGACTGTCGCCCACCAGAATCACGGCCAGTCCGGGCTGGCGGCCTTCTGCTGTCAGGGCGGCGGCGCGCCGGGCGACCTCGCCGCGCAACTGGCGCGAGAGCTGGTTTCCATCGATGATTTTTGCAGGCATGGGGTGATCTGTCAGAAAGCGGCGTGAATCGGGAATGAATGCGGCCAAATGAAGATTATAAGAGCGCAGCGATTATTCGGTCGAGCAGCATTCTCTCCGCCCTGAGCGCCATCCTTGCAGCGCTGGTCAGGGTTTGATGCTTCACAAAGCCTGGGCTTTCATCCGTGTAGATCAAGACCAGTCTGGCTAAAGTAGCGACCGTTCAGACTTTTTTAACGTCACGCAATTTCACATTATGAAAACATATATCGTATTTTGAAAATTACTTAAGTCCTGATAAACTTCCCACCCATAGAAAGACCGGCAGATTTCGCGGTAAGGTAATGCTGCCGGCCCCAAAAAATTAGCCACGACCAAAATCGAGGAGACTCCATGGCAGCGCAAATTGACACCATTCTGGCTCAGGCAGCCAATGATCCTGATGTAATGGAAACCCAAGAGTGGCTTGATGCTCTCGAATCGGTGCTGGATCATGAAGGTCCTGAGCGCGCGCACTATTTACTCGAACGTATGGTCGATCTGGCACGCCGTCGCGGTGCCCATATCCCTTTCTCCAGTAATACGGCTTACGTCAACACTATCCCTGCACATCTGGGTGAGCACTGCCCCGGTAATCTGGAATTCGAAGAGCGTCTGCGTTCTTATATGCGCTGGAATGCGATGGCGATGGTGGTCAAGACCAATCGCGCCGATGGTGATCTCGGTGGTCATATCTCCAGCTTTGCCTCGCTCGCCAATATGCTGGGCATAGGCTTCAATCATTTCTGGCATGCGCCTAACGAAAATCATGGCGGTGACCTGCTATATATACAGGGACATTCTTCGCCGGGCATTTATGCGCGCGCCTTCCTCGAAGGCCGTATCAGCGAAGAGCAGATGCTGAATTTCCGTCGTGAAGTCGATGGCAAGGGCCTGTCCTCTTATCCGCATCCGAAACTGATGCCTGACTTCTGGCAGTTCCCTACCGTATCCATGGGTCTGGGACCGCTGATGGCAATCTATCAGGCACGCTTCCTCAAATATCTGCATGCACGTCAGATCGCCGACACAGCCAACCGCAAGGTCTGGGCTTTCTGTGGTGATGGTGAAATGGATGAACCGGAATCCATGGGCGCGATCGGCATGGCCGGCCGTGAAATGCTGGACAACTTAGTGTTTGTCATTAACTGTAATTTGCAGCGTCTGGATGGTCCGGTGCGTGGCAATGGCAAGATCATTCAGGAACTCGAAGCCGACTTCCGTGGCGCAGGCTGGAACGTCGTCAAAGTGATCTGGGGCTCCAACTGGGACGACTTGCTGGCACGCGACAAAGACGGCGTGCTGCAGCGGATCATGATGGAAACCGTAGACGGGGAATACCAGAACTACAAAGCCAAAGATGGCGCCTATGTGCGCAAACATTTCTTTGGCAAAGATCCGCGTGCGCTGGAGCTGGTAGCGAATATGTCAGATGATGATATCTGGCGTTTGCTGCGTGGTGGCCATGATCCGCACAAGATTTATGCCGCGTATAAAGATGCACAGGAACACAAAGGTCAGCCTACCGTTCTGCTGGTGAAAACCGTCAAAGGTTATGGCATGGGTAAATCTGGTGAGGCACGCAACACCGCCCACCAGACCAAAAAACTGGATGACGAAACCATACGCGAAATGCGCGACCGTTTCGGCATACCTATTCCTGATGATCAGTTGCATGAAGTGCCGTTCTTCAAGCCCTCTGATGATTCTCCTGAAATGAAATATCTGCACGAGCGTCGCAAGCAGCTGGGCGGTTATCTGCCTCAGCGCCGCCGCAAGGCGGAAGAGACTTTGCCTGTGCCTGAGCTGTCTGCATTTCAGGCGGTGCTGGATGCCACTGCTGAAGGACGCGAGATTTCGACTACGCAGGCTTATGTGCGTGTCATGACAGCGCTGTTGCGCGATGCCAATCTGGGTCAGCGCATTGTGCCGATTCTGGTGGATGAAGCACGTACCTTCGGTATGGAAGGTTTTTTCCGTCAGATCGGCATCTTCAATCAGCAAGGTCAGTTGTCTGAACCGGTCGATAAAGTTCAGGTCAGCTACTACCGCGAAGACAAAGCTGGACAGATACTGC
>CAIQLE010000231.1 GCA_903872555.1 uncultured bacterium | reverse complement strand
GACTAATTGATGTCTGATTTCTTGAAAATATTTTTCTCTGTTGAATCCTGAATAGGCTTCGATCAATTGCTTATTCAATCGGCAATTTACTTTGAATTTATTTCCCATCACCCAATCTCCAAAATTTTTAATTTCAAAGCATGATTGATATTTTCATTCAAATAGTTACAACAGCATTCCAAGCCTTGCGTATTCCTAGCCCAAAGTCCCTATCGCTGCTCGCGCACTGTAATCTTAATTTGGTGCAGTGTTAGACCTAACAAATAATATTTTCGGATTTAACATAGCAACAGTACTTTTCTAGGATTCCTCTAACTCAATCTGAAAAATTTATCCGATCATCGCTTTAGGGATTTGAATAATTAGCTTCGTTGCTATCGCAGAAAGTTCGGCTACCGAATATGTCTTTCAATATTAAACTTGCTAATGCTAATAACGCTAATAATTACCCGTCGACAGAAAATCTGATCTTGCAAACGATTTCGGTTCAGGTCACAGGCTGCTGCAGCCACTCAGCAGCGGGTGAGCTTCAAACCAGACATGAGCTTCTTCTCGCGTGACGGCCTGACCATAGAAATTTTTGATGCGGAGACCCCGTTGATTTCCGCGATGATAAAGCGTGCGTGCACATCGATGAGCGAATAATTGTTGCCTTATCAGCTGGCTCATGGCTTGCGTATGACCGAAAGGCGCAATCCAATCAAGTATCCACATTCTGTCGCCACTACACCAGTCATCCTGATGCATCAATGAGGGAGACTGCAGCACATAGCGCTGTTCAGCTTCTGCACTGAAATTAGCCCAGGACATATAGAAAACCGCACGCCCATCCACTGAAGCCAACAGGAACTGATGATGACGGATGGCCGGCAGTAACAAATTATTCAGGTTCTGCAGGGGCATGCCGCGATGTGATGAGGAATGCATCCACAGCCAGGCTGCAGCCCCAAATACAGCTGCTTCTGTAAAGCTCTGTTGTATCAGACCGGGAGCGATAATCTCGACTGGCTGTGTCGGATGCGTATGCATGAGCCAGCTTTCAGAAAAACAGATTCAAGCTAAAACCCAGCATCGCAGACGCTGTTTTAAAACCTTCGGGCCGCGCTAAGGGCTGGCCGACGAACAAGTCATAGCTGAATTGATTGAAACCACCACGCCAGCCTGCAACCATGCCGCTCAGGCGACGACCTACCAGCATTTTGGTGCTGGGGCCACTGACTGCACCGAGATCAATGCCTAGATAGACCGACTGTGCTGTCTGCGCCAGAGGAAGACTCAGATCATTACGAAGTACCCAGCCATGCTCCGCACTCAAAAAATTTTGCTCGTCAAATCCTCTGACCGTATAGCGACTTCCAATTGAAAACCTATCCTGAGGCAGCAGTGGTGTAGCACTGTATTGAGCACGCGCGACCAAGGCATATTTCAGTGGCAGTGTACCTACTGTGAAAGGTGTCGCCAATTGCGCGCTGAGTGTGGTGATCTGCGGTCTGGAGGTGCCTGCACCGAACGCTTCTTCAGGTGCAGGCAGTGATCCCATTGCCCCTGTACCCTGTCGGTAACTGACATTCAGGTCGAGTGCAGCATTAAGTATATGTTCGCGATGAGCGATACCTGCTTCCCATCCCGCCATGCGACGGCGCTGAACTTCCACTTCAGTGTCATCGATAAAATTTTTGGAATCCCGGTACCAGAGACTAAATGACACCGTGGTTTTACGCACCGCATCCCTATAGGCTAAACGAGACAATCGTAGTTCCTGATTCGCAGATTCGCCGCTATAAAGATAAGTCTGATTCCTACCCGCTACAGACTGTCGAAACTGATTGCTGCCTGAAGTGAAGCCCAGCATCCAGTAGCCCAGAGGCAGGGAATAATGCAAGGTATAAGCGTGTGATCCCCGGTCCCCCGACTGCCCTCCTCCCAGATCATGATTGACTGTGGCATAAAAAAGATCATTCAGCGTCCACCAGTGATCATAAGAAAAAGTCGCTGCGCCCTGATATTTCCCTGTTTCCCTTGAGCCAGAATTGTCGGCCGACAGGTTAAAGCGGAAAGGCATGGCCTGACGCCAGCTAACGACGATATCGCTATCGCCCGGTTGCGCATCTGCTGCTTTCGATGGGGTGATCTGAATATCTGCTTCTACACTGGGAACACGCTTAAAATTTTCCAGTGACTGTTCGATATCCTTCAGATTGAGCAGATCACCGGATTTTACAGGCACAGCATTCCTGATCATTGCACGGCTACTGCTTTGCTGATCGACATAGATATGCCGCACAAAACCTGGCATCAGAATCAGGTGTAGAACACCCGTTGATAAATCCTGAGGACCAGCCAGTACGCGAGTGGTGACGAAGCCTTTGTTAACCAGCGCATTTTGCATACGCTTCATCAGCAGCTGAATTCCTTCAGATCCCAGACAGCGGCCCAGAGGCTGATCCTTTACGCCAGTATCATCAATCGCACCAAACTCCAGTAGCCATTGAAAATTTTCTGACTGCTGCCCCTTCAGGGATAGCTCATGAATCAAAAAACAAGGTGATTCATCCGGAGGAAATCGGCTTGTTTTATCTGCTGTTTGAATACGCTCTAAACGAACGTCATTTTCTGACTGCTGATTCTGCCGCTGCACTCGTTCACGTTCTTGTTGTCGTATGTACTCCTGATTATTGATCTGTTCAGGTGTCAGTGCGTAGGAAAAATTTATTGAGGATAGGATACAGATGTAAAAAAACAGAACAACAGCAATATGGAAGCGCATGAATAAATTTCTGATGAAAAGTGGATCATTAAATTTCATTCCTCATGCTGATTTCTCAGGCATAAAAATGAAGCTCACCAGAATTTTTATTCAGGACTGAAAGGAAGAATTTATTTTGGATGCAGGAGGTAAAGTTCGATATCAAATTCGAATTGACTTTGAAGAAGTGTCGCTATTCAGTCAAATCTATCCGGCTGAATCACTACAAAATTGCTTGAACATGAAGTCTCAGTCTTTATGATGCTTGCGCTTGATGACTGATTTATATACCAGTTCAAATAGCAGACTCTATTCAAGACTGTTTACACATTCATCCTACCGATCGGCACAGAAAATATCTGGCAAGCGATTAAGCGATTCGATCTTAGATCGCATAGGCGCGCATAAAAGTATCCATCGCCCGGTCAGTCGCAGCGGCTATCCATGTTGCACTGGGTTGCGAACGCACATTCAGTAAGGCCTCAAGATCGAGTTCGGCTTTCAGTAAAGCGATCAACTGCGTGGCTGCCAGCATAGGTTCACTCTCGCGCAGATGTTTGGACTGCATGGCTGTAGCAAGAAACTCAGCCAGTCGCCGTCGTGCTTTGAGCGGTGCCCGTTCGTATACGCGCTTTCCTAGATCGCCGCGGGTTGATTCAGCAATCGCCAATCTGGCACCTGCAATAACTTCCGTTCTGTAGTTCAGACTTAGAAAACGATTGCCATAGGCTGTCAGTGCAGCTGCACAGCCGAGCTGCGCATCATCCAGCGGCGCAAATGAGGCGACCAGATCGACTTCGAACTGAGACAGCATCACTTCAAAGAACAACTCTTCTTTGGAAGGGAAGTAGCTATACAGCGTGGACTTCGATCCACCGACACGGGCACATAGTTCTGCCATCGATGCAGCTTCGTATCCCAGTTCCTGAAACAACTTGGCTGCCTCTTCAAGAATTGCTTTCTTTTTAACTTCAGTCTTTGTGCGCACGCTTCTTCTCCACCTGCTCAATTAATCGTACTGTTGTGTACAGTTTAGATTGACAGTCTATAAATGTCCACTTAATAT
>CAIQLE010000230.1 GCA_903872555.1 uncultured bacterium | reverse complement strand
GCTGATGGGCAGTCCGCTCAGGAAAATCAGCAGTGACACCACAGCGATAGCCCACATGGCATTCGTGAAGCCATAAGAAAGCGTGATGGCCGCACCGATGGCTTCTAGCGCCAGAAATGAAACGGCACCCAGCGCCGTGTTGGCGATCCTGAATTCAGACCACTTACGAAAATTTTGCGGGGTGTAGCGAAGCGCGTAGTCTTCCAGCGTTTCATTTGCAACCCAGGTGTTGTAGTCGCGCCGGCTCTTGACGATGCGCTGGACTGGCCTTGAATTCAAAACATGCTCCGATCGGCGTTGAGAGGAAATCCTGCGCAGGCGCCGAAAAGCATTGCTGCTATTTCCTGAAACAGGTGGTTCATTTTTTCTTTGAGCAATTTTTACACCATGCTCATTCAGAATCATGTATTCGATGTAAATCCTTATACGTCATTTGACGTAGACAGTCTCAGTCGGTATCGAGCGCAGGCAGCCAGACAGATTCGCACCAGGCCGGTGCGTTATTTGCGTCATCGTGGTGAGTGTGTTCATGCCCGTCACTCAGCCTACATGCATCGCTTTGGGGCGCGGGCAGCTGAATGGCTCAACAATTGGCCCGATAAAAACAAAGCGTTTCCATTGCGGGACAGTGCGTACGTCAAACAGCGTATTGCTGCAATGCGCCAGCAAAAACTACATTCGCTCCAAGCCCTGTGCAAGAGGTGGCGTGCAGTCAAACAGCGCCGCTCCTGAACAGCAAGGCCACTAGGCAGTCTCCCCTGTCATCTTTGAAACGCCATCGTGTGAAAGGAACACCGAATGTCTGATCATTCCATCAAATCCGCAGGTCGCCGCAAGGTCCTGATGGGTCTCGCAGCTACAGCTATTGCTCTGCCAGGTTTTGTCATGGCAGCCGCACCTGCAACAGCAACAGTCAACACCACCAAGCTGGCTGTGACCGACACAGAAGTTACCGTCGGCCAGCTGCACTCCGCTACCGGCACTATGGCCATTTCGGAGACAGGTTCTATTCAGGCAGAGCGTCTGGCAATTGACCAGATCAATGCAGCAGGCGGCATTCTGGGTCGCAAGATCAAGATCATTCAGGAAGATGGCGCATCCGACTGGCCAACCTTTGCTGAAAAAGCCAAGAAATTGCTGGCCAACGACAAAGTCGCTGCTATTTTCGGTTGCTGGACTTCGGCTTCGCGCAAAGCGGTGCTGCCAGTGGTTGAAAAAGAAAACGGCATGCTCTACTACCCAACCTTCTATGAAGGTCTGGAGCAGTCCAAGAACGTGATCTACACCGGTCAGGAAGCGACTCAGCAGATTCTGGCTGGCCTCGACTGGGTGGTCAAAGAGAAGAAGGCCAAGAGCTTCTTCCTGGTCGGTTCCGACTACATCTGGCCACGTACTTCCAACAAGATCGCACGTAAGCACATCGAAAACGTGATCAAGGGTGAAGTCGTCGGTGAAGAGTACTACCCACTGGGTAACACCCAGTTCGGCTCACTGATCAACAAGATCAAACTGAAAAAGCCTGACGTCGTGTTCGTTGACGTGGTTGGCGGTTCGACCGTTGCCTTCTTCAAGCAGCTGAAAGCAGCTGGCGTGACCGGCAAAACCCAAGTCGTGCTGACCCTGTCGGTGACTGAAGATGAAATGCTGGGTATCGGTGGTGAGAATGCTGAAGGCTTCTACTCTTCGATGAAGTACTACCAGTCGCTGGACAATGCAAACAACAAGAAATTTGTTGAAGCGTTCAAAGCGAAGTACGGCGCGAACTCGGTGATCGGTGACGTGACCCAGGCTGCCTACCTCGGCCCATGGCTGTGGAAAGCTGCAGTTGAAAAAGCTGGCAGCTTCGATGTGGACAAGATTGCCGCTGCTTCGCCTGGCATCGAACTGAAGACGGCTCCGGAAGGCTACGTCAAGCTTCACGAGAATCATCACCTGTGGTCCAAGACCCGTATCGGTCAGATCCAGAAAAATGGTCAGTTCAAGCTGATTTACGAATCAGGCCTGATCGAACCAAATCCTTTCCCTAAGGGTTATCAGTAATCAGTAGTGAGGCGGCATGCGGTCTCACGACCGCAGCCGCCTGTTTTATTGGAAGCGACCGCACAGCAAGAAGTGCGCAACAAGCACTAAGGAGTCGACATGGACTGGTTATCTGAATTTGGCGGCATCTTAATGATGCAAG
>CAIQLE010000229.1 GCA_903872555.1 uncultured bacterium | reverse complement strand
CTTCACATAGGGGCGGTTCCAGACATTGTTTGTTTCGTGCATGGCAAACAGCACGCGTCTGTGCACAGGCTTCAAGCCATCCCTGACATCGGGCAAAGCGCGGCCAACGATCACGCTCATGGCGTAATCGAGATAGCTCTTGCGCATTTCTTCTTCTAGGGAAATCGGGATGGTTTCTTTTGCGAACTGATCCATGGGGAGGCTGATAAAAATACCGGGAATATTGCGATTGATCGTGTATGCCGACGAATTGCCGGCACGCGATTTGTAAACGTGAAATTTTACCACGCGGACCCTTCCCAACCCGCTTCTCTTTAGCGACGGCCGGGCTGCGCCTGACTGGGCGCTAGATTTGATTTTTCTAAAGGTCTCGCGCCCGCACAGTGCCAAACTGCCCTGATCTGTCCATGACAGTTTTTTCTCGGAGAGCAGACTATGCGCAGTCGAACACATTTCATGCTGGCGATACTGGTCCTTGGGACTTATCCGGCCTTTCCGGCCCATGCAGCTTCCGTCCTGCCGGGCTCGTCGGGCTATCTGAGCGACGCCCGGGGGCAGGTGGTCATGAGCGGCTTTGGCAATTGCTGGCGAGTGGGCACCTGGACACCTGAGCAGGCCACCGTAGTTGGCTGTGACGGGGTACTGGCCAAGGCAATGCCCGTACCCGCTGCCGCCCCCAGCAGCCCGCCGCCCAAACCCGATACGTCGCCCGTGCCAGCCGAACCTGCGGCAGTTGCGCCCATCAGCCCGGCCCCGGTACCCAAATCGGAGAAAGTGACACTGGACACCGATGCCTATTTCGATTTTGACAAAGCCAGCCTGAAACCAGAGGGGAAACAGCAATTACAGGCACTGGCCTCACGCCTTAAGGACATGACTTTGGAAGTGGTCGTTACGACAGGCCATACCGATGCCGTTGGCAGCGACACTTATAATCAAAAGCTTTCACTGCGACGGGCACAGGCAGTCAAGGCCTACCTGCAGGAACAAGGGCTGCCGGCAGACAAAATCTTCACCGAGGGCAAGGGCGAGACCCAGCCGATAGCCAGCAACAAAACCAAGGCTGGTCGCGCCAAGAACCGCCGTGTGGTGGTTGAAGTCGTTGGAGTTAAGAAATAAGTCGCTGCATCAAGCAAGCACAAGCGCTCAGACTTCAAGCATTTGTCCGGAGCACTATTATTCATTCAGGGGGCGCCATCTCGCAGCCATGACTTAAGCCGGCGGCGCCCCTGCCCCCTGCCTGCCGCGTCATTTTTCGATGTAAATAAAAGATCAATTAGTACACTGATGACTCAGGCAAAGTCCATTATCGACACGAATCCAAGGTAAAATGGCAACTTCTTGACATGCCCTTGTAGTACATGGCTGTCAATATAAAGAAGAGTTGCATTTTCTTTACCAGTGTCACTGACTTTACTTGGGAAAAATAATATGAAACGTTCTATGCGCAATGTCGCCGCTGTTTTTGCCATGCTGGCATTCAGCTCTATGGCTGTTGCTGGCGACAAGCTCACTAATGGCTATCTTGTTGACAGCGGAAATGATGTCGTCAAGAGTGGCTTCGGTCTTTGCTGGCACACAGGATTCTGGACCCCGGCCGACGCTACAGTCGAAGGCTGTGATGGCTTCATCGCCAAGCCAGCAGCAGCTGCCGCTGCCAAGAACGCAGACAGCCCGGCTTCGCCAGCACCCGCTCCGGCTCCTGCCGCTGCTCCAGCACCAGCCGCTGCAGCAGCCCCCACATCGGAAAAAGTGACTTTTGCCGCTGACACCTTTTTCGATTTCGATAAAGCCACCCTGAAGCCAGAAGGCAAAGAACGTCTGGCCGATCTGGTCTCCAAGCTGCAAGGTACCGACATTGAAGTCATCGTAGCCACGGGCCATACCGACCAGACTGGCAGCGATGCATATAACCAGAAACTGTCCCTGCGTCGTGCTTCCGCTGTTAAAGCCTTCCTCGTATCAAAAGGCATCGCGGCTTCACGCGTTTTCACCGAAGGCAAAGGCGAGAGCCAGCCAGTGGCCAGCAACAAAACCCGCGAAGGTCGCGCAAAGAACCGTCGCGTCGAAGTGGAAGTGGTGGGTCTGCGCCAGAAATAAGCAGCAGCGCCAGCTACTCAGACCCCCGCATTGCGGGGGTTTTTTATTTGGACGCCGGTTTCCGCTATCATCTTGTGTATGAATGCCGATCCCCTAGAACTACAAAAATTCAGTGACCTGGCCCACCGTTGGTGGGACCCCACTTCCGAATTCCGTCCGCTGCATGAAATCAACCCGCTACGGCTGGAGTGGATCCATGCCCGCGTCCCCTTAACTGGCAAGCGTGTGGTCGACATCGGTTGCGGTGGCGGCATCCTTGCTGAATCCATCGCCAAAAAAGGTGCGACCGTCACCGGCATTGATCTCTCAGAAAAAGCCCTGAAAGTCGCCGAGCTGCACAGTCTGGAATCTGGCGTGGCCGTGCGCTATGAACTGATCGCAGCAGAAGAACTCGCAGCGCGCGAGGCCGGTCAGTACGACGTTGTGACTTGCATGGAAATGCTGGAACATGTACCCGACCCCGCCGCCATCGTGAAAGCCTGCGCCACACTGGTCAAACCGGGAGGACAGGTATTTTTCTCCACCCTCAATCGCAATCCCAAGTCCTATCTTTTCGCTATCATCGGTGCCGAGTACCTGCTGCGCCTGCTACCTCGTGGCACCCATGATTACGCCAAATTCATCACGCCTGCAGAGCTATCGCAATACAGCCGTAACGCCGGACTGGAAGTTCAGGCCATGAAGGGCATGAGCTACAACCCCTTCACAAAAATTTATTCGCTCAATCAGGATACGGATGTGAATTACCTGATCGCCTGCACCCGACCCGCCTGAGATTACTGACGATGATTACCAAGCCAGTCGCGCCACGCGCCGTGCTGTTTGACCTCGACGGCACGCTGGCCGATACCGCACCGGATCTGGCTGCCGCCGTCAACAAAATGCGCACCGACCGTGGCCTGGAAAAAACGCCGTTCGAACTACTGCGGCCGCAAGCCTCTGCCGGCGCCCGCGGCCTGATCGGTGTTGCCTTCGACATCAGTCCCAACGAGCCTGATTACGATGCCCTGCGCATAGAATTTCTGGCCAACTATGAAGCCAACATCGCAGACCACACCACCCTGTTCGCGGGTATCACTGAACTGCTGAAACAAATAGAAGCGCTCAATCTGCAGTGGGGCATCGTCACCAATAAACCGGCGCGCTATACCGATGCGCTAATTCCAAAGATCGGCCTGCACAACACCGCCTGCGCCATTTCCGGTGACAGCACAGCGCACGCCAAACCCCATCCCCTGCCTTTACTGGAAGCTGCACGCCAATTGCAACTACCGCCTGAGCAGTGCTGGTATGTAGGCGATGATTTGCGCGACATACAGGCCGGTAAAGCGGCCGGCATGCTCAGTATTGCGGCTGGCTGGGGCTACTGCGGCCATACTGAACCATTGAACTGGCAAGCCGACCTGATCGCCAGCCACCCTCTGGACTTGTTAATTTTACTCAACAGCTAT
>CAIQLE010000228.1 GCA_903872555.1 uncultured bacterium | reverse complement strand
TCTGCACCTGCTGGAAAGCGAGCTTGCAAAATGGTGAAGTGTTTGGTTTCACCGATCATGTGGACGATGTGCTGCTGGAGGGGCAGCGCTATGTCGCTGCCAGTGGCTATACCCCGACCGCGATGTCCAGCAACAGCAGTCTGGCGGTCGATAATCTGGAAGTGCAGGGCATCCTGTCCAGTGATCTCATCCATGCCGCAGATATACAGGCCGGACTGTGGGACTTTGCATCCGTCAGTATGTTTCAGATCAATCCTCAGCAAATATCTGCCGGCGTTCTGCATCAGCATCATGGCAAGCTGGGCGAAATCAGTCTGGGGCGCTATGCCTTCACTGCCGAGCTGCGCGGACTGACACAGCTCATGCAACAGGCCACGGGCGATCTGTATACCCCGGCCTGCCGCGCCGATCTGGGCGATGCCCGTTGCGGCATTCCACTGGCAAGCTATACCGTGAATGGCAGCGTGACTGCGGTGACAGATCAGCGCGAATTTGCGGATGCCAGCCGCACCGAAGAGGCCGGCTATTTTGAAGCAGGCTTGCTGCGCTGGACCCGTGGCCTCAATACCGGACTGGCGATGGAAGTAAAAACTTTTACTGGCGGACAGATACAGCTCTGTCTGCCCATGCCCTATGCAATTTCTGTCACTGACACCTATGACCTCAGCCCCGGCTGTAAGAAACGCTTTGCAGAAGACTGTGCAGGAAAATTTCAGAATGCCCTGAATTTTCGGGGCGAACCGCATGTGCCCGGGAATGACCAGATGATGAAAGTGGGCGGGCTGTGAATCAGCGGCTCACTCAGCAAGACAATCAGGCAGATACTCAGACAGACACTCAGGCACAGACACAAGCACAAGCAATGTCACACTCACATTTATCACACGCACTCGCCATCGTGCAGGAAGCACGCAGCTGGCTGGGCACGCCCTTTCATCATCAGGGGCGATGCAAGGGTGTGGGGGTGGATTGCGCCGGTCTGGTGATAGCTGTGGCCAAGGCTCTGGGGCTGTCGGATTTTGATACGCAGGATTACACCCCCGTGCCTGATGGCCAGCGGCTGGAGTGCCTGTGTCATACCCATCTGCAGCATCTGCCGCTTGAGCAACTGGCGCCGGGCGATGTGCTGCTGTTCCGCTTTGATCAGCAGCCTCAGCATCTGGCCATCGCTGCGGATCATCTGCAGTCGGGGCTCTCCCTGATCCATGCCTATCTGCCAGCGCGCAAGGTGGTGGAAGTGAGACTGGATGCACGCTGGCGCCAGCGTCTGGTGGCCACCTTCAGGATGGTGGCGCGCTGATGTCGACGCAACTGGTGCTGGGGGTGGTGGGCGCAGCAGTCGGTTCATTTTTTGGCATGCCGCAACTGGGCTGGCTGGCCGGCGCCACGCTAGGCTCTGTGCTGGATCCGCAGGTGATACGACAGGAAGGCCCGCGCCTGTCTGACCTGAAAATTCAGACCAGTACCTGGGGCAAGATGATTCCCATCGTATATGGCCGCGCCCGCATTGCAGGCAATGTGATCTGGTCCAGCGATATACAGGAAACCAAACACAGCCATCAGGGCAGTGCCAAGGGCGGGCCGCAGACCGAGAACACCACGTACACCTATGCGATTGATGTGGCGATCAGCCTGTGTGCCGGTCCGATATTCGGGGTACGTAAAATCTGGGCCAACAGCCAGCTGATCTATAACAGCGATCCTAGCGCAGGGCCGGCAACCATGCTGGCCAGCGCCAGCAATGACATCGTGATCTACAGCGGCAGTGAAACCCAGTTGCCCGACCCGACACTGGAAGCCGCACTCGGCAGCGGCAAAGTGCCGGCCTATCGCGGACAGGCCTATGTGGTGCTGAACCAGTTTCAGCTTGCAGACTATGGCAACCGGCTGCCGAATTTTGAATTTGAAGTGGTGCAGGAGGGCAGCACCCTGGGGCTGCGCGAAGTGGTGTTCGACAGCAGCAATACCGTGTCGATTGCGGCCTACAGCAATATTTTGCAGCGCTGTTTTGTGCTGTCCGTAGAAGAGGGCATGGTCAGGTTGGCCAGCAGAGACGGCAGCACTCAGGTACTGGTCTACACCAGCAATGGCCGTTATGTGGGCAAGGATGCGTTTCGTCAGCGCGAGACAGAACTCTTAAGCGTGTTTCCTGCCCTGATCGGGTTCACGGAGGACATCACGCTGGTGGTCGAGGCGAATCTGACCAAGGCCTCACCAAATCAGAATTTTCCTTGGACCATGCTGAGGAAAAACGGACAGCTCTGGCTGCCACCTGAAATCCCTGACAACGAAATTATCGTCAGCGCGGTGCTGTCGGCAGACAAACGTCTGCTGATGCTCTTCACCACCACCTGGAATGCAGCCGGAGGTTTTCATCTGGCCGGCCGTTGGTATCAATATCGATTAGATGGCAGCTTGTTGCGCTCGGGCGAGATGCATGCCGATCAGGGCGGGGTGATGCGCAATATCGTCAGCATCAATGGCCGCTGCTGCATCAACTCCGGCGGGCTGGCACTGGAATCGGATGCCGATTATGTGTGGTCGGCCACGTCCAAATATTTAGCGTTGTTTCAGATACAGCCTCAGGGTGATCTGGTGCGCATCTATCAGACTGCACTGCGTACGGTCTACGATGATGTGGCGCTGTATGCGGACAATGGCCTGTGCCTGAGTTTTTATGAACATTATTTTCAGGCCAATGCCCGTAAGCCCACGGTGGCGCCGCAGGACATTGCTTTACAGCGCGTTGTGAAGGATCAGTGTGTGCGGGTGGGCATGGACCCCTCCGTGGTGGACGTGTCGCGCTTGAATCAGACGGTGACGGGCTATGTGATCACCAGCCAGTCTTCCGTACGCGACAGACTCTCGCAGTTGCAGAAGACCTATGCCTTTGATGTGGTCGAATCTGAAGGTCAGCTGAAATGTCTGCCACGCGGCGGCGCACCGGTGGCGACGATTGCACTGGATGAACTGGCGGCGCAGCCGGCGCCCGGCAATGCTGAAGCCCCCGAGCCATTGAAGATCACACGCTTGCAGGAAGCGGAATTGCCTGCCTCGGTAGCGGTGCGTTATGTCGATGCGAATGGAGACTATCAGCTGGGTACGGAAGTCAGCCGCCGGCTACTGACGCAATCCACACAGGATGTGACGGAAGATCTGGCGATCGTGATGTCGCGCGACAAGGCGGCGCAGGTGGCTGAGGTGCTGCTGTATGAAGCCTTTGTGTCCCGTACCGGTTTTCAGTTTCAGACGGCGCGCAAGTATGCCTATCTCGAGCCGGCCGATGTGGTGCTGGTGCAGACCGACAGCGAACGCTATCGCATGCGCCTCATCAAAAAATCAGATGACGATGGCTTACTAAATTTTCAGGCGGTGGCCGACGATGCACTGATCTACGATTCTCATGCGACAGGCGCCACTCAGTACACAGCAGTGGAAACACTGGATTCACCGGGCATCACGCGCATTGAATTTCTGGACATACCGCTGCTCAGAGACACAGACAATGATGCCGGCCTGTATGTGGCGATGTCAGGCTATCTGGATCAGTGGAAGGGCGCAGTGCTGTATCGGGCGGATGACAATCTGTCGTTTGCAGCGCTGGGCATGGTGGAGCATGACGCTGTGATGGGCCTAACACAGACCGCCTTGCCAGGCTGGAGCGGACTGAATCTGCCGGATGAATCGGCCGGCATGGAAGTGACTGTGATACGCGGCACACTGGCAAGCATCAGCATGGAGGCTTTGATCAATGGTGGCAATGTGGCGCTGGTAGGGAATGAAGTGATTCAGTTTCGCAGTGCCATCCTGATTGCCACCAACACCTACCGGCTTTATGGCCTGTTGCGCGGCCGCTTAGGCACGGGCACCTATGCCAACACCCACAAGGCAGGTGAGCGCTTTGTCTTGCTGGGCATGAACGGCACACTGCGCGTGAATGAAGGCACTAGCGCCATCCATGCACAGCGCTATTACAAAGCCGTCAGCGCCGGCCAGCGGCTGGCACGCGCAGGATCTTACGCGTATACGAATCAGGCGAATGGCCTGAAACCCTATGCCCCCGTCCATGCGGCGGCCGCCAGACAGCCCAACCATGACTGGCAATGTCGCTGGACCCGCTGCACCCGCATCGATGGTGTCTGGCGCAACAACGTCGATGCGGCACTGGGCGAAGCGAGTGAAGCGTATGAGGTAGAGATCATGAACGGCAGCGCAGTCGTTCGCACCATCAGCAGCAATGTCCCATTTCTGATTTATACCGCTGCACAGCAGATCGCTGACTTTGGCAGTGTGAGCAGCGGACTATCGATCAGGATTTATC
>CAIQLE010000227.1 GCA_903872555.1 uncultured bacterium | reverse complement strand
GTCGCGCACTGAATAGATTTTTGAGACCGGTACATCGGCGGCTTTCAGTATCTGCAATGCAGCATCGATCTCTTGCGTTGCACACCAGGCCTGAATTGCACCATCCACTTCTTCTACACGCGCAGCACGACCGGCATTATTCGCCAGCACAGGATCATTCGCCATATCTGTGCGCCCTATGGCCAGCATCAGGCGTTTAAAAATAGCGTCACCATTACCTGCGATGACAATATTTTCTCCGTCGCCTGTGGTGTAAGTATTTGAAGGCACGATGCCTGGCAATGCACCGCCTGTGCGCTCACGCACTACACCGGCGTGATCATATTCAGGTACCAGCGATTCCATGATATTAAAAACAGATTCATAGAGCGCGACATCGACCATCTGCCCCTGACCAGCGATACATTCAGTCCCTGTCTTGCCATTCCAGCGACCGCCAGTCACATCACGATGGCGCAGGGCCATCAATGCCCCCATGACACCGTGCAAGGACGCGATTGAATCACCGATGGAAATACCGACACGCACGGGAGGTCTGTCCGCATGACCCGAAACATAACGCAAGCCGCCCATGGATTCGCCGATTGCGCCAAATCCTGGCGCATCACGCATGGGGCCGGTCTGCCCATAACCTGAGAGTCTGACCATGATGAGCGCGGGATTGATCGCTCTTAACTGTTCGTAACCGAGATTCCATTTCTCAAGCACGCCGGGACGATAGTTTTCGATCACGATATCGGCTTCGAGCGCTAGCTGGCGCGCGATGGCCTGTGCGCGCGGGTCTTTCATGTTCAGGGTGATACTTTTTTTATTCCGGCTCTGCACAGTCCACCAGAGCGAATTGCCTTCTTTCAGTATGCGCCACTGGCGTATGGGATCACCGCCATCTGGCGCTTCAATCTTGATGACATCGGCACCGAATTCACCCAGCAAACGGGCACAGAAAGGGCCTGCGATCAGGGTACCCAGCTCAAGGACTTTGATGCCCGCCATCGGGCCGGTAGCTGTTTTATTTTCTTGCATGGAGATATCAGGTCGTGCGTCGGTCCAACATGGCACGTGCGATGGTGCCGGCATCAACATATTCAAGCTCGCCGCCCACTGGTACGCCGCGTGCAAGGCGGCTGACTTTCAGTCCGCGTGCCTTGAGTGTCTCGCTGATGTAGTGGGCCGTCGCTTCACCTTCATTCGTGAAATTTGTGGCCAGTACAATTTCTGTCACCTCACCATCGGTAGCGCGCGTCACCAGTTTTTCCAGATGCAGGTCTTTGGGGCCTACGCCATCGAGCGGCGACAGACGGCCCATCAGGACAAAATAGCGTCCCTTATAGGTCAGGGTTTGTTCAATCATTAATTGATCGGCCGGTGTCTCGACCACACAGAGCTGGCTCACATCACGCTGTGCATCAAGGCAGGTTTCACAGACCTCATTTTCGGTGAAGGTATTGCACAGCGCGCAGTGCTGTATGCGCTCAACTGCCTGTGACAAGGCACGCGCGAGCAAGGCCGCACCATCACGATCATGTTGCATCAGATGATAGGACATACGTTGCGCCGACTTCGGGCCTATGCCGGGAAGCCGACGCAATGCCTCGGTCAGAAAATCAAGGCTGGAGGGCGTTTTCTCAGTCTTCAATTCAGCCGTTCAATAAGTTAGGCACCATCGGTATGCTTAAAACGGCAGCTTAAAGCCGGGCGGCAGCGGCATGCCCGCTGTCATGCCTGACATTTTTTCTGCCGAGGTCGCTTCTGCCTTGCGCACGGCATCATTGAATGCAGCGGCGACCAGATCTTCCAGCATGTCTTTGTCATCTGTCAGGAGTGAAGGATCAATTGTCACCCGCTTGACTTCGTTCTTGCAGCTCATGAGCACTTTGACCATACCCGATCCGGATTGGCCTTCGACATCAATCGTCGCCAGCTGCTCCTGCATTTTTTTCATATTGTCCTGCATGGCTTGCGCCTGTTTCATCAGACCGGCAAGTTGACCCTTCATCATGCTGAGCTCCTGTTTCAGTAAATCCGTCGATAGTAAATTTGAAGTAATTGAATATGCAAAATGTTATGGGCTAGCCAGCGCTTATACAGGCTTGACTGAGCCGGGCACGATGGTGGCGCCAAATTCACGCATCAGCGTCTGCACAAAGGGATCATCTTGCATGGACTGCTCGGCCGCTTTCTGGCGCTCTGCCTGTTCAGCCACATCGGCTGCATGCGCGGTACGGCTGACAGCGCCGATTTCTGGTGCCAGTTTCACCGCCTTGCCGAAATGCTGGGTCAGTGCTGCAGCCAGTTTGTCGCCACTGCCGGCACTCAGCAAAGTGTCTACTGGCACGCGCAGACGCAGCGTCATCATGTCCTGCACTTCATCGCAGGCAAGCAGTTCACTTTGCATGGCCAGTTGCTGCACCACGCCGCGCAAGGGCAGCAGTTTCACCAGGCCTGGCCAGTCGATTTTTGCTGCCGATGCTTCAACTACTGCTAATGCTGCGGGAGCTTCAGTTTTTTTTTGAGCGGAGTCGTCTGAAGCAACAGGTACGGGCTGTGCCGTGCCGAAAAAATCATCTTCAGGCTCAGCGGGTAATGCGTTCGGCGGCTGCGATGCTGCTGGTGCATGCGCTACTGAGGCTTCAGGAGCAGTAGCCTTGCTGCTGCGTGCAGCAGCCAAAGCCGCCATCGCCGGGCTGGGTGGTTTACTGCCGGTAGCGGCAGTCGCTGTATTCGAGGGCGCTGGCGCAGCGGCCGCAACTGCGACTGGAGCGACGGGTGCTTTTGCCTGTGCCTGAACTGCTGGCGGCGCTGTGCGCGCTGGCGCAGATGCAGAGCTCACGCCTTGTCCCGAAGCATGCACTGGCGCAAATGCCAGCATACGCAGCAAGGTCATGGTAAATCCTGCGTATTCATCCGGTGCCAGACCTAGCTCATTACGGCCATGCACCACGATTTGATAATACAGCTGCACATCTTCCGGCGTAAAGCTTTGCGCCAGACGGAGGATGTCTTCGCGCTCAGGTAAATCATCGGGCACGGCTGCAGGTACGGTCTGGGCAATCGCCATACGGTTCAGCAGCGTGCCAAGATCTTGCAAAGCTGCGCTCCAAGACAGGCTACGCTCTGCCATGTCATCGGCCACAGCCAGCAGGCCGGCACCGTCTTGTGCGGCCAGAGCATCAAGCAGCCTGACAAGATAACTATGGTCCAGTGCTCCCAACATGCCCTGCACGGCTTCAAGCGTGACTTTGCCGGCGGCATAAGCAATCGCCTGATCTGTCAGCGAGAGCGCATCCCGCATGGAACCCTGTGCACCTTGCGCCAGCAAGCGCAGCGCAGGCACCTCAAAAGTAATCTCTTCTTGTCCAAGAATATTTTCGAGATGGCTGACGATATGGCCCGGCGGCATCTGCTTGAGATTAAATTGCAGACAGCGTGACAGCACCGTGACAGGGATCTTTTGCGGGTCCGTGGTTGCGAGTATGAATTTGATATGTGCGGGCGGCTCTTCCAGCGTTTTCAGCATGGAATTAAAGGCAGGACTGGTGAGCATGTGAACTTCGTCAATCATGTACACCTTAAAGCGTGCATTCGAGGGCGCATACACAGCCTGCTCTAGCAACTGGGCCATCTCATCCACACCGCGATTGGAAGCAGCATCCATCTCGATGTAGTCGACAAAGCGGCCGGCATCGATGGCGACACAGGCATCGCACACCCCGCAAGGATGCGCTGTGATGTCGCCGTTGCCGTCTGTGCCCTGACAATTCAGGGATTTGGCAAGTATGCGCGAAAGGGTCGTCTTGCCAACGCCGCGGGTGCCTGTAAACAAATAGGCATGGTGCAGCCGCTTCTGTTCCAGCGCATGTGTCAGGGCGCGCACGACGTGCTCCTGCCCGACCAGCGTGTCAAAATTTTTGGGGCGGTATTTTCGGGCGAGAACCTGATAGGACATAGTCGGCAGGAATGCAGAGTAAGACCCGCATTTTACCTGAGGCGCTGCCCGACCAGACTATCTCTGTGGGCAGCAGATTTTAGTTTCACTCCTTAAAGCCTGTCTCACAAAGGCTAGGGTCAGGCGGCAGCGGTGTATACCGTACGCATAGTACGGCTAACCACTGCTAACGCAGGCAACGGCCTGAAGAAACAGGCGCTTAGTCTTATATACTGAAGCATCTTGTTTTTGCCTGCACCCTGACAATTCAGCGCCCGGTCTTAACTGCCACTATCGAAGGACTGCGATGACAGTAGCAAAGCACAACACAGACAATCAGCCGCCCTTGCTGAGTGACTCAGACAGCCTGAATCTGTACACAACAGACCTTGCGCTGACGGCAGGTGTCGCTCGCTACGATGCTGACTGGCATACACCGGCATTACAGGCACTGGGAAAGCAGCTGGCCGGTCCCGAAATTGAGTTGCTGGCTGAACAAGCCAATCGTCATGTCCCTGAGCTGCTCACGCATGACCGCTTTGGCCGTCGCATCGATGTAGTCGAGTTTCATCCGGCATGGCATAGCCTGCTTGCGCTGCTGCGACAGAGCGGCATGCAAGCCAGCGCATGGGCGCAGCCACGCTCTGGTGCTCACGTGGCACGGGCGGCGGGGTTTTTCCTGCATGGCCAAACCGAAGCCGGATCGCTCTGCCCGGTCACGATGACATTTGCAGCCGTACCCGTTCTGCAGCAAGAGCCCGCCCTGTTCGACTCCTTGACAGACAAACTCTTCAGCCCTGAGCATGATGCGCGCGACCTGCCCATCACAAAAAAAACATCCATCCTGATTGGCATGGGCATGACGGAAAAACAGGGCGGCTCGGATTTGCGCAGCAATCGCACCGAAGCGCGCGCGCTCGAAGGCAGCGGTCGCGGCGCGTCTTATGCCTTGAACGGGCATAAATGGTTTTTTTCTGCGCCCATGTGTGATGCCCATCTGGTGCTGGCACGAGCTGAATCCGGACTCTCCGCTTTTTTTGTGCCGCGCTGGCGTCCTGATGGCAGCAAAAATAGCGTGCTGATACAGCGTCTGAAAGACAAACTTGGCAACCGCTCCAACGCCAGCAGCGAAGTTGAATTTCAAGACGCTCTGGGCATCATGGTCGGTCCCGAGGGACGTGGCATACAGACACTGGTTGAGATGGCCAACATCACGCGTCTTGATTGCGTCATCGCCAGTAGTGCACTGATGCGACAGGCATTGGTGCAGGCAATTCATCATGCTCGGCACAGAATGGCCTTTGGTCGTTTGCTGGCTGAACAGCCATTGATGATGAATGTGCTGAGCGATCTGGCGCTGGAAAGTGAAGCCGCGACCTTGTTGATGCTCAGGCTGGCGCACTCCTTTGATGAAGCACACTCGCCTCTGCAACGTGCGTGGCGCAGGATAGTGACGCCGGCTGCAAAATTCTGGATCTGCAAACGGGCACTGAGTTTTACCGGTGAATGCATGGAGGTCTTAGGCGGGAATGCTTATGTAGAGACAGGTCCGCTGGCACGCCTGTATAGAGAGGCTCCGGTCAATTCAATCTGGGAAGGATCGGGCAATGTAATGTGCCTGGATATGCTGCGAGGGATACAACGTGATCCGGAGGGCTGGAAGCTGATACTGGCTGAACTGGAATCTATGGCAGACGGAGATAAACACTTACTCAGCTCGCTAAGCGCACTTCAGACTGAGCTGAAGGGTTCGCCGGAAGAAACGGAACGGCTGGCAAGACGCATTGCGCAAAGGCTGGTGCTGTTGGTTCAGGCTGGTCTGATGCAGCGATATGCACCCGCCGCCATGGCGCAAGCTTTTATTGCCAGCCGGGCTGACGTTGAATGCGGATGGGTATTTGGCACTCTGGGCACCTGCGCTCAGCGTGACCTGCTGGAACGCGCCTGGCCGGGCTGATGTTTGATAAAGAAGGCGAGCCTTGTCTGCGGCACTTGCGGGAAGTGACTGTGGCTGCTTCGTTCCCGACCTGACCAGATTGGCCACACCACAATGCGCAGGGGCCCGCCACTTGCGATTTTATCAGCAATAGGTCCGCACTAAAATCGCATTCACTGAATTTATAGCCCCAGTGTTTGCCAGATCTCATCCACCCGTGTTTTCACCTCATCGCTCATGGCGATGGTGCGACCCCATTCACGTGAAGTCTCGCCCGGCCATTTATTCGTCGCATCGATGCCCATCTTGCTGCCCAGACCACTGACGGGCGAGGCAAAATCCAGATAATCAATCGGCGTATTGTCCACCAGCGTGGTGTCACGCAAAGGATCGACACGCGTCGTGATGGCCCAGATCACTTCTTTCCAGTCACGTATATTTACATCCTCATCCACCACCACGATGAACTTGGTGTACATGAACTGACGCAGGAAGCTCCACACTCCGAACATCACGCGCTTGGCATGACCGGGATAGGATTTTTTCATCTGCACCACCGCCATACGGTAGCTGCAGCCTTCTGGAGGCAGATAGAAGTCGGTAATTTCTGAAAACTGTTTTTGCAGCAGCGGCACGAAGACTTCGTTCAGCGCCACGCCCAGCACGGCCGGCTCGTCCGGCGGCTTACCTGTATAGGTTGAGTGATATATGGGATTGCGCCGCATGGTGATGCGATCCACGGTAAAGACCGGAAACCAGTCCTGTTCATTGTAATAACCGGTGTGATCACCAAAGGGGCCTTCGAGTGCATGCTCATAGCCCGTGTCGGGACGAGCCGGCGCGCCCTCAGGCGAGGCAGATCGCTGATCAGCACTTTCTGGATATATATGCCCTTCCAATACGATCTCGGCTGAAGCCGGCACACGCAAGTCACTACCTATGGCCTTGACAAGCTCAGTACGGCTGCCACGCAACAGGCCAGCGAACTGATATTCCGACAAACTGTCGGGTACCGGCGTCACAGCTCCTAATATAGTAGCGGGGTCAGCACCCAGCGCCACGGCGATAGGATAAGGCTGGCCGGGATTTTTCAGACAATGCTCGCGAAAGTCCAGCGCACCTCCTCGATGAGCCAGCCAGCGCATGATCAATTTGTTCGGGCCTATGACTTGCTGGCGATAGATGCCCAGATTCTGGCGTTTCTTTTGCGGACCGCGCGTTATCACCAATCCCCAGGTAATCAGCGGCGCAACGTCACCCGGCCAGCAATGCTGAATCGGCAGGCGTGACAGATCGACCTCTTTTCCTTCCCAGACGATGTCCTGACAAGGCGCTGATCTTAGCTCGCGCGGCGCCATGTCCCACAAAGCCTTGACCAAAGATCCCAGACCCAGCGCATCCTTCAATCCCTTGGGCGGCTCGGGTTCTTTCAGGGTGGCCAGTAACTGACCTATGCGGCGCAGCTCACTGACATCGGTCGCGCCCATGCCCAGGGCAACCCGTTTCGGGGTGCCAAACAAATTCGCCAGCACGGGAATGTCGTGTCCCTTCACTTGATTAAATAACAAAGCAGGACCGCCGGCTCGCAGCGTGCGATCGCAGATCTCAGTCATTTCAAGGACTGGGGAAACAGGGACTGAAACTTCCGTTAACTCACCGGATTGTTTCAACTTGGCAATAAAATCCCGCAGATCGGAATATTTCATCGGTAATTGATTTTTTTCAAAGTGATAGCCCCATGCCGGGATAAGCATGGCAAATGGCTGAATTTACTGGATATTGTTACAGTGAAACATGATTTTGATAATTAATAGTTATAGCTTTTCTATTTTCCAGTATTGACTCGATATAAACACCCCCCTACAATCCGCACAAATTTCGTAGGAGGCGGCTGTGAGGGTTCCAGTCTTGTAGGGTGGGAAACCAGTCGCCATGTGACACCGGATTTCGATACGCAGGCCATTGTAGTGATTGTTTGCTCAAGGGTCAGCCTTTCGTCTCCGAAACAAGATTGCTTAGCCCGGCCTGTACCAAGGGGCAAACAAAAGCAGCACCGACGTTTGCAACGCTATTCTCAATCTATTGAGCGCAAACGACATTTTTTTTCGCGGTGAATTGAAGCATGAAGCACGCTTGCAATTGGCCTCATCTCAGAGTGCCTGACAAAACGTGAAGACTGACTTGCCATGCTAGCAACGTAGATTGCGCATGACGGGGATGAAGTTCTCAGGTTTTGCCAGGCGCTTTGAGGGCCGCGATGATTCAGGAGGTAGCATGAATAATCGACGCAACTTAGCAGCGTTTAGCAGTGCCGGTGATTCGTACTGGCAGTCTCAAAAACATTGGCAGTCAAATAATTTCGGCGAACGCGTCATTGCTCATCCCAAGGATGTGCTGACCAGGGGCCACCGGGCCATCATGGCAGTCGGCATGGCAGCCATCGCAGCACTGGCGATCATGTTTGTGCGCCCGCAGCTGCTGGATGACCTGAAAACCCTGTCCCCGTTCTGGGATGAATACAGCGTACACAATGAACAGCGCGAACTGGCGCTGGCAACGACACTGTATTTACCGGAACAGCCTGCGGTCATTGATGACACAGCGGACGATACGCCCCTGCCACTGACATCCAGTACAGAACAGCAGCGCGTCACCCACTGGCTGTCCAAGCGCTATCGCATCGCCGGCAGTGCAAGCCAGATGCTGGTGGATGCTGCTTACGAGTCAGCACAACAAGTCAGAATTGATCCGCTTCTGGTACTGGCCGTGATGGCGATTGAATCCCGGTTCAATCCCTTTGCTGAAAGTCCTGTAGGCGCTCAGGGTCTGATGCAAGTGATGGCGAAGGTGCACCAGGAAAAATTCAGCGACCGGGGCGGCGTCAAAGCAGCACTCAACCCTATCGCGAATATTCACGTAGGCGCACAGATACTGAAAGAGAATATCCGTCGTTCAGGTTCCGTTGAATCCGCACTTAAGCTGTATGTGGGCGCTGGCAATATGGAAACTGACGGTGGTTATGCCGGCAAGGTGATGTCCGAATATGCACGCCTGCAGGCGGTGGCCAGTGGCAAGCGGGTACCGACCTTCACACCGCCTCAGCAAAATACGGAAGCGCTGCATGAGGCCAAGGCTGAAGCCCCACCTCCACCGCGTCATCAGGATGCTGAGCCTGCATAAGACCTGAGCATCAGCATTCATCGTCACAATAAAAAAGCAGCCTCGGCTGCTTTTTTATTTTTCAGTGGCGACTGCTGAAATACTCGTGCAGACGTCTGACGGCTTCCTGCAGATTTTCCATGGAAGTCGCATATGACACGCGCACATAACGCCGCGCACCTTCATCACCAAAATCCAGCCCTGGCGTGATCACCACGCCAGTTTGATTCAATATGTCGCGCGTCAGCGCATCGGCATCGTCGGACAGGCGGCTGCAATCGGCATACACATAAAAAGCACCGTCAGGCAGCACTGGAATCTCAAAGCCTAATCTCTGCAGCTCAGGAACCAGATAATCACGGCGACGACGGAATTCGGCTTTACGCTGCTCGAAAGTCTGTATGGCTTCTGATGTAAAGCAGGCCAGCGCTGCATGCTGCGCCAGACTGGAAGCGCAAATGAAAAAATTCTGGGCCAGTTTCTCTATCGCCGG
This sequence comes from uncultured bacterium, assembly GCA_903872555.1. Lineage (GTDB taxonomy): Bacteria > Pseudomonadota > Gammaproteobacteria > Burkholderiales > Burkholderiaceae_D > Pernthalerella. The sequence continues at coordinate 15,879 of CAIQLE010000227.1, read as the reverse complement.
CAACATGGCCGGTGGCACGACCAGCCAGCCGAGTCGCCAGCCCGTCATATTGAAATACTTGGAAAAGCTGTTAATGACGATCACATCCTCGCCCAGCGCCAGCGCTGAAAAAGGCGCGGCGTCATAACTCAGGCCCTGATAAATCTCGTCGACCAAAGTGAAGCCCTGACGCTCACGCACGAGCGCCACGATCTGCTCCAGTTCGCTCTGAGCTATCGAAGTACCTGTGGGATTGGATGGCGATGCCAGTAATACTCCACGCGTCTGATCATTCCAGTGTTCGCGCACCATGTTTGCCGACAACTGAAAGCGCTCTGCCGGACCACTGGGAATCATGCGTGCGTGTCCATCGAAGGCCGCGACGAAATGACGGTTGCAGGGATAACTGGGGTCGGGCATCAACACTTCGCTGTCGCGCTCCACCAGCGCGGCACAGGCCAGCAGCAAGGCCGCCGAAGCGCCGGCTGTAATGACGATGCGTTCCGGTGCAATCGTGAGGCCGAAAGCCTGCTGATAATGGCGCGAGATCGCCTGCCTGAGCTCAGGCAGGCCCAGCGCGGCCGTGTAACGCATGGCAGCACCATTATTCAGGGCTTGATGCGCCGCATCGAGTACGGGCTGTGCAGGCGGAAAATCCGGCTCCCCTATGCCCATGTGGATGACAGAGCGACCGGCCTGCTCCAGCTCGGTCGCCATTTTGATCAGCTCCATCACATGAAACGGAGCTATCGCCTCCAGCCGGGCGGCAAGTTCAAAGTTCATACGAATAACAAGTTCTCAGCGTCCGGCCGTAACCTCGGGCTCACGCAACTTCGCGGCCAGCTTGTCCAGCACGCCGTTGACATACTTATGGCCGTCTATGCCGCCAAAAGATTTGGTGAGTTCAACCGCTTCATTAATGACGACCTTGTAAGGTATCTCGATGTGATGCTTAAGTTCGAAAGCACCGATCATCAGCGCAGCATGTTCAATCGGCGAGAGCTGATCAATGGAACGGTCAATCAGAGGCACGATGACTTCACGCAAGGCAGCGGCATCGCGTATCGTGCCGTGTAAAAGAATATCGAAATGTTCTGCATCGGCCTTTTCAAAACCGTGGGCATTGCGTATGTGCGCATCAATCGCGCCCGCATCTTCCTGATTGATCAGCCATTGATATAAACCCTGCAATGCGAACTCGCGCGCGCGATGACGCGGCGTGCGATTTTTATTCGGGTTAGCGTGCTGCGATTGACTGCTCATGTGTTTGCCTTAATCTTCGTCTGCTTCATCAGACAGCTCTTCCATGGCGGCGACAAGGTTGGCCATTTCAACGGCCACACGCGCTGCATCCGCGCCCTTATCCGCCATACGAACTTCTGCCTGCTCATCGTTTTCTGTGGTCAGCACAGCATTGGCAATAGGTATGCCAAAGTCGAGACCGACACGGGTGATACCTGCGCCCGATTCATTCGAAACCAGTTCGAAGTGATAAGTCTCACCGCGCACCACAGCGCCCAATGCGATCAAGGTATCGAACTGACCTGACTCAGCCATTTTTTGCAAAGCCAGCGGTATCTCGAGTGCGCCGGGGACCGTGGTCAGCAAGACATCCTCGTCTTCCACACCGAGCCGCTTCAGTTCGGCCAGACAAGCGGATCTCAGTCCATGGCAAATGTCTTCGTTAAATCGGGCCTGTACAATCCCTACCCGCAGGCCACTGCCATCAAAATCTGCTTCATAGCTTCCAACGCTCATTGTGTCTCCTGATTCAGTGTTCGGGACTGGCCTGATAGCCAGTCACTTCAAGATTAAAACCTGTCATGGAAGGCATCTTGCGCGGGTTGGCCAGCAATTTCATTTTGCACACACCCAATTCACGCAAAATCTGCGCGCCTATGCCATACGTGCGCAAGTCCATGCGCGCAGCACGTGCGGGAGCGGCCTGCTGAGGCTGAGGCTGAGTCAGTGCATGAAACTGAGCAAACATCTGATCGGCAGACTCTTCACAGTTCAGGAGCACAATCACACCGCGCTCGGATGCTTGTATGGCAGCCATGGCTGAGGCCATATTCCATGAATGCGTAGTGGAACGGGTCTCGAGCAAGTCGAGTATCGATACAGGCTGGTGCACCCGCACCAGCGTTTCCAGATCAGGGGCTATCTTGCCATGCACCAGTGCCAGATGAGCGCCGCTGCTAGGTTTGTCCCGAAAAGCAATCGCATGAAACACGCCATGCGGCGTATGCATCTCACGTTCAGCCACGCGCTCGACAATGCTTTCATTCTGGCTGCGGTAATGAATCAGATCGGCAATCGTGCCTATTTTCAGCTGATGCTGACGCGCAAATTCAATCAGATCAGGCAGACGGGCCATGGTGCCGTCGTCTTTCAGAATTTCGCAGATTACCGCTGCTGGTGTCAGTCCCGCGAGATCCGCCAAATCGCAACCGGCTTCAGTATGACCGGCACGCATCAATACACCGCCGCGTTGTGCCCGCAAAGGAAAGATATGTCCTGGCTGAACAATGTCGGAAGGCTTGGCATTACGCGCAACGGCGACTTCGATGGTGCGCGAGCGGTCAGCTGCTGAAATACCGGTGGTCACACCCTCTGCGGCTTCAATCGAGACCGTAAAGTTGGTGCCATAAGAGGTGCCGTTTTTCGTCGTCATCATCGACAGGTTGAGCTGCTCGCAGCGCTCTTCTGTCAGGGTGAGACAAATCAGGCCACGGCCAAACTTGGCCATGAAGTTGATGGCTTCCGGTGTGACGAATTCAGCTGCCAGCACCAGATCGCCTTCGTTCTCGCGGTCTTCCTCGTCAACGAGGATGACCATGCGGCCGGCGCGCAGCTCGGCAATGATGTCTTTTGTGCTTGAGAGTGACATGGGGGCCTATCCAGAAAGGACGGCCATTTTATAGGAATTCTGCAGACTGGCCTGTCGTTTACCTGTCCTTTGCGCGTCTATTTCCTGCCAGTTTCCACAGCCTGACCGCATGGCATATCGAAATGGCAATAATAAATCCCCAGATCAGGCCTTGTCGCCCGCCAGACTCAGCATGCGTTCCACATAACGCGCTATCAGATCAATCTCCAGATTGACCCGGCTGCCCGCCTTCAGCAGCCTGAGCGTGGTGACTTCAATGGTGTGCGGGATCAGATTGATGGAAATCGTGCAGCCAGCCGGACTGTCAGCCACACTATTGACAGTCAGCGAGACGCCATTCACCACCACTGATCCTTTGTAGGCCAGATATTTCGCTAGCGATGCCGGTGCCAGAATATCCAGCTTCCATGATTCTCCGACCGGAGCAAAATACGCTACCGTACCCAGACCATCGACATGGCCTGATACCAGATGGCCGCCCAGACGCTCTGCCAGAGTCAAAGCTTTTTCCAGATTGACTTCGCCGGGGGCATCCAGACCGACAGTGCAATTCAAACTCTCGCGCGACACATCAACCGTAAAACTGTCGATGGTCTTGTGCGTGACTGTCATGCAGGCCCCATTCAGGGCAATCGAATCACCGATGGCCACATCATCCAGCGACAAGGCACCCGCAGCGATCTGCAAGCGCAAGCCCGCATCGCCATCATGGCCCAGAGGTTCAAGAGTAGTAATGCGGCCAACTGCCGCGACGATGCCGGTAAACATAGGGAATCAATAAAAAAGGAAAAAGGTAAAAGGGAATCACGTAAAAAATAACAACGTGAAAATTCAAAACGTAAAAAAATTAGCTAATCAATTGACTAGCCTACAAATTCATCATTCAGCTTTCGTTGCGCACTATGCGCGCAAGTATGCGCACATCTTCTCCCACCCGCTGCACTTCATGAAACTGACATTGCAGACGGCCCGACAAGTCATGCAATTCAGGCAGTCGAGCCAGACCCTGTGCCGGCCCCAGCAGGCAGGGAGCAAAATACATCAGCAATTCATCCACGCAGCCTGCACGTAGTAACGAGCCGTTCAGTTTATAGCCAGATTCCAGATGCAGTTCATTCATCTCGCGTCGCCCCAGCTCCTGCATCATGGCATTCAGATCGACCTTACCCTGCGCATCAGGCAACACAATGACCTCATTACCTGCTTCGCGCAAACGGGCTGCACGCTCAGTATCCGCTGTCGCGGCAAAAATCCAGCTGCCGCCCCCCTGTAAAACTCTGGCGGATGGATCTATGTCCAAATGACTGTCGACCACGATGCGGCGCGGCTGGCGCGGTGTCTCAAGCCCGCGCACAGTCAGTTGCGGATCATCCTGCTGTACCGTGCCTATGCCGGTCAGAATCGCACAGGCACGTGCGCGCCAGGCATGACCATCTTGCCGCGCAGCCGCAGACGTAATCCACTGGCTCTGACCGGTATTTAAAGCTGTGCCGCCATCCAGACTGGCTGCAATTTTCATTCTGACCCAGGGCCGCCCATACTGCATGCGATGAAAAAACCCGATATTTAATTCGCGTGCTTCTTCTTCCAGCACACCCACATCAACCGCCAGACCCTGAGCACGCAAGCGCGCCAGTCCCTGCCCGGCCACTAAAGGATTCGGATCTTCTATAGCTGCCACCACACGCGCAATACCGGCGGCCACCAGCGCATCAGCACAAGGGGGCGTGCGGCCATGATGACTGCAGGGTTCCAGCGTCACATAGGCTGTCGCGCCACGCACATTCACGCCCTGAGCAGCGGCTACCTGCAAGGCATGAGCTTCGGCATGGGCAAAGCCCGCAGGCTGAGTATGGCCAACGGCCACCACCTCGCCCTGCTGCACAATCACACAACCCACTCGCGGATTCGGGCTGCTGATATACATGCTTCTGGCAGCCTGCTCCAGCGCAGCGCGCATGCCTGCTATGTCATCTGCGATGTTCATTACGCTATCGTTTGCGGTGTGCACGTGTGCTTGTGAGGCCAGAGAAAAAGAATAATTCGCCCATTCTAACAAGCTGCACCGTCTCGATCTGGATCGCAGCTGCGCACTCGGCCAAGAAAACTCATGACGACTTTTCTTTTTTCCTGCCCGGCGCTGAAAACAAAGGACCCTATCTGAGGCGCAGCACTGTTATTTGCACTGCGCGGACAGCCGCTGGGAGCAAAGGCAAGATAGGACTTTTTGCTGTCGCGCAGGCTGGCTGTCACTTGCAAATTTTCCACCGTGACCCGCCTTGTATGAAGCACGATATCATTCGTATCGGATTTTTGATTATTGTTGGCATCAATCAGCACCATCCAGCCGCGATTCCAGTGCACGCCATCCACAGGAATCACATCAACGCGCACACCGCGCCTTACTGCCTCATTTCTGGCCAGACTGATCATGGATTTAAATTCCCCCACAGTGGCTATGAGCCTGTAACTATCCATCATGCGACGATAATCTGGCAGGCTGATCGCCGCCAGTATCGCGATAATCAAGCTAGCGACAATCAACTCCAACAAGCCCGATCCACTTTGCTGTCTGTAGCAATAAATAATCATGAAACTGGCCATTCACGCCATGCAAGGCGACGTATGCCGCGCACACATTGACCATCGACTGAATCAGCGCAGGGAATCACGACCAGATCGAGCTGAATCATGGTCTTGGCATACAGTCCCTCGCCACTGGCCTGCACTCTAAATACCGTCCGGGTCGATGCGACTGAAGGTAAAGATCCGGCTGCAGATCCGACATCCGGCATATCTGATATTGCAGCTGAAGCTAGTGCAATTATCGTATAGCCTGCCGCTTCCACGACAGGCCCGGGCACAGCGATCACGGAAAGATCAGGCACATGAATCTCAGATAGCAACCATTGCTCAGCTTTCTCTGCTTGCACCTCTGCAGCAAGCACCGCCTTGCGTCTTTCGATGGATGCAGCAGCAGACAAATAGCCCTGCATGAGCGCTTGGACAGATGCTTCACTTAGCATCAGCACCAGCATGATGATCAGCATGCAAGGTGCCATGCTCATGCGCTGCTCCGCAGGCTATTGCGCAGGAATATCAACCTATCAAACTGGCGACGCAAGCAAGGCGCCCTCTGGCTGAAAGCTGCTGGCAAGATGCGTGTACCAGGATCACTACTGGCAAATAATTCGGCATAAGCATGACCAAACAATTCCACCAATTTGGGGTGAGTGAGTCTGGACTCGATTTTTACAAAAGCAGGCGAACGCATCAGTAAGGCTACACGGACTGCGACCACCAGTGTCCATGGCGAATCAAGGCCCGGAGTTTGGGTCGCTTCAGCGGCATTCATGCGAGTCGCATTCAGGAAGGTATTGGGTAAACCATCACCATCGGTATCTATGCCATACAAGATCTGAAATGTTTCGACCCCACTGATCAGTGCCTGCGATTCCCATTGACTGTCACCTCGGTATTTGCAGCGCAGTTCCGGCTCACCCAGCGGACCAGACGCTGTATGAAACACACTCCAGCCCTGATCTACGCTACTGACGCTGCTTGCGTTAATTGCGCTGTTAGCGTTGGTGGCGCCCGCGACAAAGCGTGGCACAGAGAAGCCCGCGCAATTCAGACGCTGACCCGAAGCATCTCCCTGAAAATGAATCGCGATGACATCGCTACCATGTAAGGCGCCTGCGCTGGCAGCTGCAATACCTTCACTGCCTGCCGTAATCAAGGCGTTATCGAGTCCGCGCACAGCCCCTTCAGACGGACGGCCGACAACGACATCATCAGGCAACATAGGATCGACATAGCCAAGCTGCTGCAGACTTCGCTCCAGCAGATCCAGCAAATATGCTGCATCTGCCTCCATGCGTGCGAACTGTTCTTCTTCCAGATAGAGGGCCAGCGAAGTTTGCAGCAATCTGACCGCACTCAAAACCAGCAGTAGCGACAGCGTGACCGACAGCATGAGGTTGATCAGCGCTGTCCCCGCGAAAGATCGCTTCATGACTGGACTCCGATTTCCAGCACCAGATTGGGCGGAAATCCGGATTCATGCGCATCAGCGGGCCAGCCCAGTTTGATGAAGGTGGATGCTGTGCCCGCTTCAGCACAAGACCATTCCCAGCGCCCGGCCTGTTCATTCCAGGGCTGAGTGTCGCGACAGAGAATGACTTGCACACCCGGGACACGCTCATTCAGTCTGCTGCGCCAAAATGCGATATAGGATTTTGCTGAGTCCTCAGCAGAACAAGCCGAGTCTGCATCTTGATACATGCAGTTGTATGTGGAGATCAGGTCATCGTCACCTGCGACCATGTGCGCAAGATCATCCAGTGGTATATGGCCGCCACCTGACTGAAACCAATCAGCAAATTCTGATGCCAGTTGGAAGGCACTGACCCGCCGCGCATGTTGTGCTGTCGCCATTGCGGCGGCATTGCTGACACTGACGAAGTTCATCGCACTCAATGTCAGCAACAGCAAAGTAAGCAGCACATCGATGAAGGAAAATCCCGCAGACTGCTTCATAGACCTTACCATCAAACTTACGAATACAAAGTATGCGCAGGCACAAGGAAAGTGAGGCTATGAATTAATGAAGGCTTAACAATTCAAAAAAAAGACAGGCTATCGAATGCTCATTTCAACATTCGGAAACCATAGAGGAAAAGACTAAGAAAGTTATTCTATCAACGCCCGAAATAAGGGGTGTGATGAAATTAAGGTTGACGGGGTTTGCTGGCGGCGCTGGCTTTGACGTCCACATCGATCTCATCGATAGCATCACGAAATTCCGCGACATCTTCGAAGCTGCGATAGACCGAGGCAAAACGTATATAGGCAATCTTGTCGAGGCGTTTCAATTCACGCATCACCAGCTCACCAATTTGTACCGACATAATTTCGCGCTCGCCCGATGAACGCAGCTTTTCTTCGATACGATGTATCGCCGCATCCAGCGCATCCGCTGACACTGGCCGCTTACGCAAAGCCAGCATCAGACTGCCACGCAGCTTGGAGGATTCAAACTCAGAGCGGCTGCCATTTTTCTTGACGATGACAGGCATCGCCAGTTCAATCCGCTCATAGGTGGTAAAGCGCTTATCGCAATTACTGCAACGGCGGCGGCGGCGTATGCTGTCCCCCTCCTCCGAGACGCGCGTATCCAGCACTTGCGTGTCGTCATTCTGGCAAAAAGGACAGCGCATAAGATTTAGGCCTGATATACAGGAAAAGCGTCCGTCAGTTTCTTGACTTCCGCCTTCACACGTTCAATCGTGGCCGCATCATGCGGATTGTCCAGTACATCAGCAATCAGATGGCCCACCTTGGTTGCTTCTTCTTCACCAAAACCACGCGTGGTCATGGCCGGACTGCCGAGTCGTATGCCTGAAGTAATGAAAGGCTTCTCAGGATCTTTAGGAATACCGTTTTTATTGCAGGTGATGTGAGCCGAACCCAAGATGGCTTCCGCTTCCTTACCCGTCATTTTCTTGGCGCGCAAGTCCACCAACATCACATGCGATTCAGTACGGCCCGACACGATGCGCAGACCACGTTCAATCAAGGCCTTGGCCAGTGCATCGGCATTTTTCACCACTTGCTGCTGATAAGCCTTGAACTCTGGCATCAGCGCTTCCTTAAAAGCGACTGCCTTGCCGGCGATCACATGCATCAGTGGGCCGCCCTGCAGGCCGGGGAAGATTGCACTGTTAATTTTCTTGGCGATCTCTTCATCATTCATCAGGATGATGCCACCGCGCGGACCGCGCAGACTCTTATGCGTGGTCGAAGTCACGACATCGGCAAATGGCACAGGATTCGGGTAAACACCCCCTGCAATCAATCCCGAGTAATGCGCCATGTCGACCATGAATATTGCACCCACTGCCTTGGCGACTTTTGCAAAACGCTCCCAGTCGATTTTCAGTGCATATGCTGAGGCGCCGGCAATGATGAGCTTAGGCTTTTTTTCATGCGCCAGCTTTTCCATCGCGTCGTAATCGATTTCTTCTTGATCATTCAGACCATAGCTGACCACATTGAACCATTTACCGCTCATATTCAGGTGCATGCCGTGCGTCAGGTGACCGCCTTCGGCCAGCGACATACCCATGATGGTGTCGCCCGGATTCAGGAAGGCCAGCATCACAGCCTGATTGGCCTGCGAACCTGAGTTGGCCTGAACATTCGCAAACTTAGCGCCATACAATTCTTTCAGTCTGTCGATCGCCAGTTGCTCAGCCATATCGACAAATTCACAGCCACCGTAATAACGCTTGCCCGGATAGCCTTCGGCATATTTATTCGTCAGTTGCGAACCCTGCGCCTCCATCACTGCTGGTGATGCGTAATTCTCGGAAGCGATCAGCTCGATATGGTCTTGCTGACGCTGGTTTTCTTTTTGAATGGCCGACCACAGTTCAGGGTCAACATGGGCGATGGTGTGTTGTGAAGAAAACATCAAAAACTCCAGTCAATGGAAATAAGCCAGATTCAATCAAAAGGGGGCCGTCGCTCGGGGGTGAGCAGCCTACTTTGCACACGAATTGGCTGCCCAGGCGGTCGGCAAGGTGATATCCCGCGCTTCCAGGTGGATCTCCACCGCACCGGGGAAACCCCCGGCTTTTCGCCAGTCACGCGGGACAAAATGATCTCCGGATTTTAGTGGACGGGCGGTTTTTCAGCAAGAAAACTGCCGGTATCGCCCCTGAGATTCAGCTAAAATGCCGCGAACTTGGCAGCCGCCAGCCACACCCCTCATTCGGAGTATCAAATGATCGTCATGATTACCGGTGCCAGTTCGGGCTTCGGCGCCGGCATGGCGCGACAATTCGTCAAGCACGGCCATCGCGTCATCGCGGCGGCTCGCCGCACCGACCGTCTGGCCGAACTGGCCGCCGAACTCGGCCCTGCCCTGCTACCGGTCGAACTGGATGTCACCCAAAAAAGCAGCATAGATACGATGCTCAGCGCACTGCCGGCCGACTGGCAGGCCATCGATGTGCTGATCAACAATGCCGGACTGGCACTCGGTCTGGAACCGGCGCAGGCCGCTCATCTGCAAGACTGGGAGACCATGATCGCAACCAATTGCACCGGGTTGGTCACCATCACCCGCGCCATTCTGCCGCGCATGGTGGAAAGAGGCGCCGGTCTGGTCATCAATATAGGCTCCGTTGCAGGTGCCTATCCCTACCCGGGTGGCAATGTGTATGGCGCGACCAAGGCCTTTGTCGATCAATTTACCCTGAACCTGCGTGCTGATCTGGTCGGTACCGGCGTGCGCGCTACCAATATTGCCCCCGGGATGTCGGGCGGCACCGAATTCTCGAATGTACGCTTCAAGGGCGATGATGCCGCCGCCGGCAAGGTTTATCAGGGTACACAGCCACTGACAGCCGAAGATATTGCCGAGGCTGCTTACTGGATCGCCACGCTGCCTGCTCATGTGAACATCAACAGCATAGAAATGATGCCGGTCTGCCAGGGCTTTTCTCCCTTTACCATTAAACGCAGCAGCTAAACGCAGACACTCTGAACAGTCATGCTGGCTAAGGACGATGCGTCATAGCGAGTTGCTAATACAAGTTGCAATAAGATTTGATTGTTCAAGTAGCCAGTACGTGTTGCCAATAACGAAGCATCCATAACCGTCTACCTTTGTGAATGTGTAAGTAAATGTATGGAAATGTTATTTCGCTGGCCATTGCGCGTGTATTACGAAGACACTGACACCGGTGGCATCGTTTTTTATGCGAATTATCTGAAATTTTTCGAGCGCGCCCGTACTGAATGGCTGCGCGCTGCCGGCATCAGCCAGCAGCATCTCAGCGAGCAACAGCAAAGGATGTTTGTGGTCAAAAACACCACCATCGATTACCATGCACCAGCCCGACTGGATGATTCTCTGGAGATCAGCGTGCAGGTCAAAAAGCTGGGACGTGCCTCGGTCAATTTTGTACAGGAAGCATGGCTGCTCAGCGGGCCGGAACCGCGCCTGCTCTGCTCAGGAGAAATACGCATAGGCTGTGTCGATACGACAAACCTGCGACCAGCATCGATACCAGAGCTTGTTGCCGCGGCCATTCAGCACAGCATCACCGCATCATCTCCATAATTTCAGCCACACTCCTGCTAACTCAACACTGAATAATCACTGAATCGACATGACCGCCACCCAAGACCTGTCCTTCATTACGCTGATCCTTAATGCATCTCTGATCGTACAGTTCGTGATGGCCTTGCTGATCATGGTGTCCGCCATGAGCTGGACTTATATCTTCCGCAAGATGTTCGCCATTCGTAATGCCATTGCACAGACCACAGAATTTGAAAATGCCTTCTGGTCCGGTGCCAATCTGAATGCCCTGTATGAGGAAGTCACCTCGAGCCGCCGACACAGCGGCAAGAACGGCGCTCTGGAACGCATCTTTGAAGCCGGCATGGAAGAATATCGTAAAGCGCGCCTCTCATTCACCGGCAAAAAAGACATTGATACCAGCGCCCTGCTCGACGGCGCACGTCGTGCCATGCGCGCCGCTTATCAGCGCGAAATGGATGCACTCGAATCTCATCTCGCCTTTCTGGCATCGGTAGGCTCGGTGTCTCCCTATGTCGGTCTGTTCGGCACGGTGTGGGGCATCATGAATTCCTTCCGCGGACTGGCCAACGTGCAACAGGCCACACTGGCCGCCGTTGCGCCGGGCATTGCCGAAGCGCTGGTGGCGACCGCCATCGGTCTGTTCGCAGCCATTCCGGCCGTGGTTGCCTACAACCGCTACTCGCATGATATTGATCGTCTGGCCATACGCTTTGAGAGCTTCATCGAAGAATTCTCCAACATCCTGAATCGTCAGGCGCGTTAATGGGACAGACGTCGACCATGCGCAGCGGCCGCAGCCGCAAATTCAAGGCCGAGATCAATGTCGTCCCCTATATCGACGTGATGCTGGTGCTGCTGGTGATTTTCATGGTGGTCGCTCCGCTCACACCACCGAACACCATCAACCTGCCCAAGGCCGGTCGTTCCACCCAGCCACCCACAGACTATCTGGAAATCGAACTGAAACCGAATGGCGCTGCCAGCATAGGCATTCATGGTCAGGCATTCAGCGCCACAAAAAATCGTGAGCAACTTGGCCAGAGACTCGCTGAAATGGCACACAAGCATCCAGACTTACCGCTGATGATCTCTGCTGACAAAGACATCAAATACGACGAAGTCGTGCAGACCATTACTCAGGCCAATAAATCAGGCATAGCACGCGTAGGCCTGGCTACCCGGTGAAACCAGAGTGAATGCTTCCGCTGTTCCCTATCGCGTTCCACCCGAGCCCGGCCGCTGGCGTGCAGTCATGCTGGCCGTGCTCATGCACTTATTGCTGGTGGCTTTTTTGTGGACCGGCGTGTCATGGCAAAGCGTGACCCCGGTGGCAGTCGAAGCAGAAATATGGAGCCCGCAGGCGCATCAGGCCGCACCACCACCGCCTGAACCCATACCCGCACCTGAAGTCCCTGAGCCACCCAAGCCTGAGCCTCCAAAGCCCGCCCCACCCGAAGCCAAAGTCAAATTGCCGCAAGAAGTAGCTCAGCCCAAGATGGCTGAGCCGGATATCGCGCTTGAAAAAGAAAAAAAACATAAAAAAGAATTAGAGAAAAAAATCGCCGACGAAAAAACAAAGGCAGAACTGGAAAAGAAAAAACTGGCCGAAGCCAAAGAAATTGAGAAGCAAAAAGAAAAAGAAAAGAAAAAAATCGCTGAGCAGGAACAGCAAAAACTGGCGGAAGAAAAAAAACGCAAACATGATGAAGCCGTAGCGGAAGAAAAGAAAAAAATCGCGGAAGAACAACAGCGCAAACAAGAAGAAGCGCTGGCAGAGCAGCGCTCGAAAAAACGTCGCGATGAAGATTTAAAGCGAAATCAAATGCTGGCCGGCGAAGGAGTCGCTGGCGATGCAGAAAAATCCAGCGGCCCGCGCACCGATGGTGCCTATGCGAAAAGGGTTGGAGCGCTTATAAAATCGCATACAATATTGCCGCCATTGAATGAGATTGCAGGCAACCCTGCAGTTGAATATGTAATTGAGCTGATGCCCGACGGCAGCGTGCGTGATGCGCGCATGGTGCGCAGCTCCGGCATTAGTGCTTTTGATCAGGCAGTACGACGCGCCATAGAGCGTTCCGCGCCCTTCCCGCCCGATCCTGCTACAGGCAAAGTGCCACCCAGCCTGAACGTATTGCACAGACCCAAGGACAACTGACCCGTGGACGCATACACCCTATGAAAAGAACTTTCCTGAAGCTGATTGCCTGCTTGTGCATAGCACCTGTGCTGACAGCACACGCTCAGTTGCGCGTGGAAATTTCCGGTGTCGGTGCGAATCAGATCCCGATTGCCATCGCACGCTTCGCCGATGAAGCTACAGGCGATCAGGCAGTCAGCGCCATCATCCGCGCCGATCTGCAGCGCAGCGGATTATTCAGACTGATCGATGCCCCAGACATCATCACAGAAAAAACGGCCCCTAATTACAATTACTGGAATGCCAAAGGTGCCGATGCCATGGCGGGTGGCAGCGCCGTACGCTTAAATGACGGCCGCACAGAACTGCGCTACCGCTTGCTCGACACAGCCAAAGGCAACGAAATATCTGCCATCAGCCTGGCAGTACAACCACAATTCACACGCCTGGCAGCACACCGCATCGCTGATGATATTTTTGAAAAACTCACCGGCATACGCGGCGCTTTTTCTACCCGTATCGCCTACGTCGCCAAATCAGGAACGGAATACCGTCTGGAAGTCGCCGACTCCGACGGCGAAAACGCTTTCGCCGCCCTGCGCTCGCCCGAGCCCCTGATTTCTCCGGTCTGGTCACCCGATGGCAGCAAGCTGGCCTATGTCTCTTTTGAAAACAAAAAACCCTCCATCTTTGTGCAAGACCTGGTCACACGCAAGCGCGTAGCGGTAGCCAATTTCAAAGGCAGCAACTCCGCACCCGCCTGGTCGCCCGATGGACGCAAGCTGGCGATTGCTCTCTCACGCGATGGATCAACCCAGATCTATCTGATCAACGCCGACGGCAGCGACCTGAAACGACTAACCAATACCAACGGCATCGATACCGAGCCCTGCTTCTCGCCCGATGGACAGTCCATCTATTTCACCAGCGACCGCAGCGGCGGCCCGCAAATCTACCGCATGAACCTCGATGGCGGAGATGCCAGACGCATGAGCTTTGGCGGCAGCTATCACATTAGCCCTGCCGTCTCACCAGACGGTAAAATGCTGACCTATATTGCGCGGCGTGAAGGTCGTTTTCAGTTATATGTTCTGGATTTGATAACTTCGCAGGAATTGCGCCTCTCAGACGCCTCCCGCGACGAGTCACCCAGCTTCGCGCCGAATGGCCGCTACATCATGTACGCCAGCGATGCCAACGGACGCGGCACACTCTCCGTCGTAGCTGTAGATGGCAGCGCGCGTTACAGCCTGAGCGCAAAAGCTTCAAATATCCGTGAACCGGCCTGGGGGCCGTTTTCAAAATAAACCAATAACCATCAACCAAAAGGGAGAATCACTATGCGTGGATTAAAACTGACGGCAGCTTTTGCTGCCCTGATGCTGCTGCTGTCGGCCTGTTCAACCGTCAAGCTTGACGAAGCCGCACCCGTAGAAGACCGTGCTGCAAAAACCGAACAGCCCGCTGTGACACAGGCTGATACCGCTGACATGGGCAATGCCGACAGCCGCGCCAACAACGCCAATGATCCCCTGAATGATCCAGCCAGCCTGCTGGCCAAGCGCAGTATCTACTTTGACCTTGACAGCTACACCATCAAGGACGAGTACAAGTCACTGATCGAAGCCCACGGCAAGTATCTCTCCGGCCGTACCGAGCGTAAAATCATCATTCAAGGCAACACCGATGAACGCGGCGGCAGCGAATACAACCTGGCACTCGGGCAGAAACGTGCAGAAGCCGTGCGTCGTGCACTGGCACTGGCAGGCGCAAAAGACAGCCAGATGGAAGCCGTATCCTTTGGCAAAGAAAAACCCAAGGCCACAGGCAGCAACGAAGAAGCCTGGGCGCAGAACCGTCGCTCTGACATTGCTTACTGATCCTGAACGATGAACGCTTCTTTACGAGCTTTCAGCGCCGCCGCCATGGCGGCGCTTTTCATTCTGGCACCTATGAGTGCGCATGCCCTGTTCGAAGATGGGGACGCAAGGCGCGAAATCCTCAAGCTGCGCAAGCAGGTTGAGGAACTCAATACACGCATAGAGACCAAGGCAGAAACCAAGGCCGTGATCGATGTCAGTACCGACATCGACAAGCTGCGTGCCGATGTGGCTGCCTTGCGCGGACAGATTGAAGTCCTTGCCAATGATCTGGCCAACGCCCAGCGCCGACAAAAAGATCTCTACAACGATCTCGATGAACGCATGCGCAAGCTGGAGCCACGACAGTTGTCCATCGACGGCAAAGATGCCGAAGTCAGTGTCGCCGAGCAAAAAGCCTACGAAGCAGCCATGGCACAGTTCAAAGCGTCGAACTTCAATGCCGCAAGTCAGGCCTTGAGCGCATTCATGCAGCGATACCCCGACTCAGCCTATCTGCCGCAGGCGTATTTCTGGCTGGGCAGCAGTTATTTTTCACTGCAAGACTGCACGCATGCGATGCCGGCCTATCAAACTGTCGCATCACGCTTCCCTTCCAGTCAGCGAGCGCCAGATGCATTGCTTAATATCGCAAGCTGCCAGCTCGATCTGAAAGATAAAGCGGCAGCCCGCGAAACACTGGATAGTCTGATAAAAAAATATCCCGCAGCCGCCGCAAGCACCACGGCAAGGGAAAGAATCACTGAAATTAAATGAGTTAATGTTCCCGCTTTGAAAACGCACGAGAGAGTAAAGCAAGTCACGAATGCTTGCATTTGACAAAACTTCTCATGCCTGAGTATAATTTCGTTCTTTCGGGTCGTTAGCTCAGCTG
>CAIQLE010000226.1 GCA_903872555.1 uncultured bacterium | reverse complement strand
TCCCGACTGGATATCAATCTGTCGGCGCCTTTGATACAGCTGGATGATTTTCGTCTTGCTGCGTGGTCAGCGACGGAGGGCAAGCGGCCCACCAAAGCCAGTGATAGCGATGCAGATAAAAGCGAAGATCAGCAAGCTTTGCGCAAAAAACTGGCAGCAGGCAGCGATCAGGTGCAGGGCCTGTTGAGTCCCGAGATGTTGCGCCAGCTGGATGCCAGCTTGTCGGTGCGCGTGGAACAAGTCTTGTCAGGCAAGGACAGACTGGGGCAAGGGCAGTTGCAAGCCCGGGTGGCGAATGGACGGGCTGAGATCGGCCCTGTGCGACTCGACATGAGTGGCGGCAGCGCCACCGGCAGTTTGAATTATGAGCCACGCGCTAAAGAAGTCATGACTGAACTGAAGATGGATGTTGATAATTTTGATTATGGTGTGCTGGCGCGGCGTATCAAACCTGAGAGTGATCTTGACGGACGCTTCAGCCTGCATGTGAATGTGGCTTCACGCGCGCCACGTCTGAGCACGATGCTGGAGCATGGCAATGGCAAGATTGATTTTGCTGTCTGGCCAAAAAATTTACATGCCGGTGTGTTTGATTTGTGGGCCGTGAATGTACTGGTCGCGCTGTTACCGACGATAGACCCGAAAAATGAATCGAACGTGAATTGCGCGATTGGTCGCTTCAGTATGGCCGATGGCAAGCTGAGCCAGAAGCAGCTGGTGATCGATACCAGCCGCATGCGGGTGACGGGCGCGACGTCGATTGATTTCAAAGATGAGTCACTGCATATGCGTCTGCAGCCGCAGGCCAAGACGGCGCAGTTCCTGAGTCTGGCCACACCGTTAGAAGTCAGCGGCACCTTCAGTGATTTCAGTGTGGGTCCGAATCCGGGCGACATCATCGCCACCGCAGTGCGTCTGGCTACGTCTATCCTGTGGGTGCCGCTGAAGAAACTGTTTTCAGACAAAGTACCGGCTGACGGCAGTGATGTCTGCCTGCTGTCGCTGCAGTAGCAGCCTCAGCTTAATCGTTAACTACAAGACCTGACGCAGGGAAGGTGCAGTAGTGTGACCCTGCCAGTCTTCAAGCTTGTGTTCTCTTACCCTGGCTTCAAAATGCCGGGCTGACAGGGCAGGGCTGTACAAAAACCCCTGAATTTCATTGCAACCCTGATCGCGCAAAATCTGTAACTGCGCAGGGGTCTCAACGCCCTCGGCAATCACGCGCAGATGAAGATTATGAGCCAGTTGAATCAGCGTGCGGGTGATGATCTCACTTTCGAGTTCACCTTCTTTACCCAGATTGCTGACGAACTGCCTGTCGATCTTCATGCAGTCCAGAGGCAAGCGGTTCAGATAAGTAAAACTCGAATAGCCGGTGCCAAAATCATCGACAGCAATCTGTACCCCTTTGTCGTGCAGTGCGCGCAAAGTGTTCAGGCTTAATTCGACATTCGACATCATCAATGACTCGGTCAGTTCGAGTTCGAGACAATCAGGCGGCAATCCTGAGACCGATAGAGCAGTGTCCACCAGTTCAATCAGATCCAGTCCGTTCAACTGTCGCACCGACAGGTTGACTGCTATCCTCAGCCGACCCAGTCCGGCTCTATGCCATGACATGCATTGCTCACAGGCCTGCAAGAGTGCCCAGGTGCCGATGCGGCTGATCAGTCCGGTCGCTTCGGCATATTTAATGAAGCGATCAGGCATGAGTATGCCGAGATCGGGATGCTGCCAGCGCAGCAAGGCTTCAGCACCGACGATCTGCCCGGTGCGAAGATCAATTTGCGGCTGGTAATGCAAAAAGAACTCATCACGATCGAGCGCAAAATTAAGTGAGCCTTCAATTTCAGCTCGCTCGAGTACCTTGGCCTGAATTTCAGCGTTATAAAACTGATAGAGATTGCGCCCCGACTCCTTGGCGCGGTACATCGCAGCATCTGCATGGTCCAGCAATTTTTGCGTGGTATCACCATCGGCAGGAAAAGAAGATACGCCCAGACTGCAAGTCACCCGCAATTCATGGTGATCAATAAAGATGGGTTCGTGAGCAATTTTCATGATGCGGTCGAGGAATTGAGAATTCAATTCACTCTCAGGACCGCCTGACAGGACGAGTATGAATTCATCGCCGCCGTAGCGACCCAGCGCATCATTTTTTCTTAAAACAGAGCGTAATCTCGCTGAAATAATGGACAGGACCTGATCGCCCCCGCGGTGACCAAAGCGGTCATTGATGCTTTTGAAATGATCAAAATCGATAAAGACAATCCAGACCGGGAAGCCATGACGACCTGCAAAGGTAATCGCTTCCTGCATTTTCATCAGCAAGGCTGCGCGATTACTTATGCCTGTCAATGCATCATGCGAGGCCTGATATTCAAGTTGATATTCCAGTTTTTTTCGTTCTGAGATATCACGCACAATCACTTGCCTAGCCTGGCTCCCACCGTAGACCAGATTCACAAATCTGACGGCCACTTCCAGAGGCATGCCATCGAGCCGCATCGAAATCAGTTCGATTTCATTTTCGCTGACATTTATTTTGTTATGTGGATTCTCATACAAAGCGAGTTCATCCAGTGTTTTACCCAGCAGGATGTTTTGTACCGTCTCTTTGTACATTTGTCTGGCTGATGCATTGGCAAAGACAATCTGACCATCTGCCTCGATCATGATCGCATCAGGCGAAAACTGCACCATCAGGCGGAAGCGTTCTTCGCTTTCCTTCAACGCGTCCAGTACTTCCTGGCGCTCATTGGCTTGTATGAAGAGCTCCAGACTTTTTTGCTCGAGCAAGGCCTCAGCCTGTTTGCGGGCACTGATTTCACGTTCCAGCCGGCGTGACTGAATGTCATCAGTCATGAGCTTAGCCTTCAACCGTCAGCGTAAAACGGGTATGCGCACCGTCTTTATCGCTGGGCAGATCAACCCGTTCTATCTGCATGGTCTGCCCGAAATAAGCAATGCAGCCTTCAATCAGACCGTGTGCCAGATCGGGCATGGCGCGGCGTGAATGGTAAATAAACAGCATGCTGTTCATGCTCAACTGCTCATGCTCGAAAGAAGGCAGTTCAGCATCGTTATAGAGTTTCTGAACATCGATGTGAATCTGATCATCCAATTTGCACAGCAAGGCGAAAACACTGGCATGGTTGGTGATGAATTCCGGATGGACAGCTGCAAAGCGATGAAACAAATGCCGCCCAAAGTGACGCAACAGATCCGGAACCGGTGTACCGCTTCGCAGGGAGAGATTGGAAACCAGATCGACGATTTCCTGAGTCGGATAAGTGCCGACGGAGGTGTAGGCGCCACCCGTTGTCAGATTAGAATCATTGATGATGGCATCCGCAGTTTCCAGCGAAAACTGGGTCTCCACCATCTCTATGAATTCCCTAAAAACAATGCCTTTCATGAGCGCGCACCGCAGTGTAGTTCTCGAAAACCAAATATTACCTTATGTTAATAATTTGTAGACTGATTTCGGTGATCGAATAGGCTGGGTCTGCCACGTAAAGCCTAAGAAGAATACGGTTTATTTTTAATTAATGTGGATTTATTCCTAGATCGCTTCCCATATTTCAGATGAATACGGAACCTTTTTGTATACGCCAGCACACATTTTCCTCAAAAGAGAGCTAAAAATTTCATAAATATTTTTTGGC
>CAIQLE010000225.1 GCA_903872555.1 uncultured bacterium | reverse complement strand
TTGCGGCACCTGTGCTGCATCAACAGCAAAACCAGCCATTGAAAACATCAGCAAGGTACTGCCAAGTGCCCCGCTTAAAATTATTGTGAATAATTTGATTGGCATCAGGTCTGAGCTTCCTTCGTCATCACTGCGGCATTCAGCGCTAGCACACCTATCTGTGCCTCGAATGCGCGCAATCGTTTATAGACAGAAATCAGTTCAACAATTGTGCCCCAGCTGCGCACCAAAAACTGAAAAGACATTTCTACACGGCCAAATGCACGGACAATCTGCTGCATAGCGCCCAGAGTGATGGCACCAGCGACAACCGTAGGGCCAAGCGCGATATAGGGAACCAGCACACCAAACTGCAGATAGGTAAATTTCGCAACATCAAAATACATGTAGTGAAAAAACAAGCGGAAGTAATTGATTCTCACATGAGTGAACAGTTCTTTGACCACGGCTTCCGATCCGCGCGCAGCATCATCTTCAGCGTGGACCAGTTCCTTGCGATAAGCTGCCTCGACACGCTGATTGTTATATTCCAGTCCCGGCAATTTGATGCCAACTAGCGCCAGTACCACCGTACCCAGCAGCGCAAACAGTATGGCGACATAGACCAGCGCATGATCTACCGAACCCAGCACAGGGACTTCACCGATTTTTTTCGACAGTTCCCAGAGTATCGGCAAGAAAGCGACCAGAGTCATCAGAGAGTCCATCATATTCGAGCCCAGCGATTCCATGATGGAAGAAAATCGCTTGGTATCTTCCTGCACTCGCTGACTGGCACCTTCGATATGGCGCAGCTTGTCCCAGTGCGCCATATAAAAATCATTCATTGCGTGACGCCAGCGGAATACCCAGTGCTTGGTAAAGAATCCCAGCAAGACAGCAACCAGTACATAGATGCCCGCCAATTTCCCGAAGGTCATCAGGAAGCCGAAAAACTCATCCAGTGTCACCTCACCCGGCTTGGTCAATGCTTTTTGGACGATATCGTAAAAGCCACCAAACCAGTCATTGATCTGGACATCAATCTGAACCTGATACCAGGTTCCTAAAAAAATCAGCGCAGCACCCGGCCATGACCAACGCAACCAGTGACGACTCAGGAAAAATGACTTGAACATACGAGGTCTCGCTTGTAATTATTTTAATGTGAAGTTATCGCAGGGATCGGATCGATCTGCGCGATCTGTCAGCCAGACGAAATCATAACGGCCCGAAAGTGACTTTAACAGTTCCTTGAGATCGCCACTTTTTTCATAAAACCCCACGCTCGTGACTTTCAGCTGGGGGGTCACGGCATGCAGCACTTGAGGCACGCCATAGTCCTTGCGTACATGGCCATTGCCCGCTACCAGAACAGAAGGCCTGTGCTGCAGCAACGCATTGGCCAGCGAGGCATCCGTCGCATGCTGGACCATACGCATAGGCTGTCGATATTTTTCAGGCAACTTGCCACAATGACCATCCAGCAGATCCTGATCCAGACTGGCCTGAGCTTGAGGCGACAATGGGGCGCGGCGATAAGTTACAGCCAGATCGTCGGGCATGGCCGCTTCACCCTTGAGCATCCATTGCCGTGAGCTGCCTTTCTGCAAATTACCACCGAAAACTGTATAGCCTTCCTGATGCAATGCTTCAAATAGTGGTTGATGCAAAGGCCAGGCCCAGGCCTGAGACTGAAACCCGGCAGCTTCAAGATCAGCCAGGGTGTGTCCACTAAAATGCACTTGTGCCGGAGCGGGAAGATGCTCGGCTATGATACTGACGTCCTTGGCCGCAAACTGAGGAATCAGCGCAGCACGCAGTGAATGATGCCAGGGGTTGTCATGCAACTCACCCAGTAAAACAATATCCTGAGTGCGCAAATGTCTGGCCAGCACCTGCTCGGAAATCTCGGCTCCGCTCTTTACATCAATGATTTGCGCTGCGGCATACGATGGCAGGCAAGCTGTTATCAGACTTATCAGTGCGATACGATTAAAAAAATAGGGCATCAGGGGGTGTGTCCGGTCGGGTTATTCGTCATGTACTGACGACTATTCTAGATTCCCGGAGAAAATCCTGCTGCCCAGAGCAAATTGCCGATGTGATTTTCTTTATTGTTCTAAAAATCCTGCAAGCCTGAATTCAGGTTTTGGTTTTTATCCTGTTGGTCCAATCAGTCAGTGCAGTGAGTAACTTGCCCAGCTGTTCAATCAACACTGCATCAGTCAGCTTGTCATTCGCATCTATTTTTTTTTGCGCCGCTGAGATCATGACTTCGGGACGGTTCAGCACTAAGCCATTTAAATAAACAAACACCTGCCGCAAATGATATTGACTGCGCGAGGTACCAAAGCCTCCGGGGGTGGCTCCCATAAGTGCAATCGGCTTGCCATCAAAAACCTGTTCCGGTGGCCTTGAAGCCCAGTCAATTGCATTCTTCAATACACCGGGGATAGAGTAATTATATTCAGGCGTTGCTATCAGCAAGGCATCAGTAGCAGCAATCTGAGAACGAAATTCCTGTACAGCTTGCGGGAAGCCCTGTTCGCGCACATCTTCGTTGTACAAAGGTATGGCTGCGATATCAAATATCGACATAGTCACACCTGCAGGCAAGAGGTCGAGACAGGCTCGAAGCGAAGCCGTATTAAAAGAATGTTTCCTGAGACTTCCAGAGATGCCAAGGATATGCATGCTGACTCCTGTTCAGGTTGAGATGTAAGGAATTTTATGCGTGCTGCAGCGTCCAATGATGCCGCACTTACCTCTGGCTCGCCTACGGTCTGAGCCAAACATCATCACAGGAGACGGACATGGCACAAGATGTGAGTCAAGCACGCAGTCAGGGAAATTTTTCTCTTACTGATCCCACTCAGGCTTTGATACATGACCACAATTATGTGAAGCAATTGATGCAGCGATATCTCAGTGCCCAAGTGCCTGAAGTAAAAAAACAGGCTGGGCCGGAGATATGTTCTGCACTTCAGACACATTCTCATTTAGAAGAGTCCGTGTTTTATCCCAGGGTGCATGAACTCAATCCCACACTGATTGATAAATTTGAGTCAGATCATCAGGCCGCTGATGAGATCATAGAAAAAATGCAGGCACTGGAAGCCGGAGTAGCAGAATATGATGAACTGATGCAGAGCCTGCAAGAAGCCATCGTCGCCCATATTGAGCTGGAGGAAACTCAGCTTTTCCCTTTGGTGCGAACTTCCAATATGGATTTACAGGATCTTGCGCTGCGCATGCAAGCCTATGAATCGAATATCGTTGCCACGCAAGCCAGCAGCACTCCGAGAGCACAGCCCGGCACATCCATGCTCTGATTTTTTAAATCAAAAAAAACGGCGCATGCGCCGTTTTTTTTGGGACTACCCTGATTGTTTTTATCAATCCGCTTTAATCGCTTCAACCTGTATCGCCAGTTTCACTTCAGGTGAGAAACGTGGCAAGGCATAGTTCAATCCATAATCGCTGCGATCAAAACTAGCCGAAGCATCCGCGCCGCACACTTCACGCTTGAGCATAGGATGCATGATGCACTTGAACTGATTCACCTTGAGTGACATGGGCTTGGTCACGCCCAGCATGGTCATTTCACCTTCTACTGCAACCAGTTTGTCGCCTTCGAATTTTAATGCGCTGCTCTTGTAGGTGACGGTCGGGAATTTTTCAATATTGAACATATCCTTGCCGCGCGCATGTTCATTCATTTTTTGATGGCCAAAATCAATGGTGCTTGCATCGATCACGATATCCATGCTGCCACCAGTCTTCGATCCACGGTCCAGAACTACTTTACCGCTGGTCTTAGTGAATTTTCCACGCCAGAAAGAAATACCCATGTGATCGGCTTCGAAACTGGGATAGGTATGTCCCGGTTCAATATTGTAAGTTTGTGACGAAGCAGCTGATGCAAGAACGAGCAATGTCACCGACAGTAATAATTTCTTGAAATTCATTATTTTTCCCCTGATTTATAAAATTGTTATTGGCCAAACACACGAAATTTGATGATAACTTCATCCGCCACCACACTGGTATCTTTCCATTCACCTTCACCTATATTGAAGGCCAGGCGTTTGATAGGCAGACTGCCTTCAAAGAGCTGAACGGTGCCTTCTTTTTTAAGATTCAGGATGAAATTTACCTCGCTGGTTTTTCCTTTGATGCTCAGTTTTCCACTGACATCGAGTTTTCCCGCGGCGCCTGCCCGGATTTTCGTTGAAATGAAACTCGCTTTGGGAAACTGAGCGCTGCTGAACCATTCTTTTTTCAGCACTTCGCGGTTGTAATCCGGGTCTCCCAGATCAAAGCTGGGAATATCTATCTCGACACTAGCTTTCGCACTGTCAGGTTTGGCAGCATCATAATCAACCAGCGCTGTAAATTTATTAAATTTTGCTTCAACCGGCACACCCATCTGT
This sequence comes from uncultured bacterium, assembly GCA_903872555.1. Lineage (GTDB taxonomy): Bacteria > Pseudomonadota > Gammaproteobacteria > Burkholderiales > Burkholderiaceae_D > Pernthalerella. The sequence continues at coordinate 1,757 of CAIQLE010000225.1, read as the reverse complement.
TTGAACACGGCACTGACGCTGCTCTTGCTGCTATCAATTTTCAGAGGGGCAGCCATTGTCTGCACACCAAAAAACAGGGACAGGCTGAAAACGACGCTCGATATTACTTTTGCAAACATAGGCTTCCTCACTGGCAGACGGCTGAAATGGGGTGAACAGGACCATTCTGAATCACTCGCAGGCGATATTGTGCATCCATATGGAAATCTGTGTACGCGGAGATTTTTCAGCCTGATCGGCTAAATTCAGTTCTAAGTCTTAGCCTTAGTCGGAGCGCAAAGCCATGCGCTTGCTTGTTCTTTCCTGCACCAACAAAAATCTCTCCCTTCCCCGGTGAACCTGTAGGGCTGCTGCCTGCCTAATTCTCAGTCTGGCAATGAATTCAATTTTCTGTGGAGATTAGCGATGAATTTCATCATTTGGATAGTGATAGGCGGGATACTGGGATGGGTCGCCAGTCTGATCATGCACACCGATGCACAGCAGGGATTATTTCTGAATGTGGTTGTGGGCATCATAGGTGCGCTAGTGGGCGGCTGGCTGTTTGCACCGCTGTTTGGCACAGGAACCATCAACCAGAATGATTTCAGCCTTGGCGGTCTGGCAGTTTCACTGCTGGGTGCCGTGGTGCTGCTGGCTGTTGTGAATCTGCTGAGGCGAGGCATACCGCGATAGTCTGTTGATGCCTGTACTACTCAGTCAGCAGACGAGATCATGGCGGATGGCTGCACCCATTGGTCGAAGTCTGCTGCACTGACATAGCCCGACTGCATGGCTGCTTCGCGCAGGCTGAGTTCTTGGCTATGTGCGAGTCTGGCGATTTCTGCTGACCTGTCATAGCCTATGTGAGGTACCAAAGCTGTCACCAGCATGAGTGAGCGCTGCAGATTGGCTGCGATGCGGGTTTCGTTTGCTTTTAATCCCTGCAGACAGTGTAGATCCAGACTACGCATGCCATCCGATAAGAGTCGCAAACTTTGCAGGTGGACATACGCGATCAGGGGCTTGGCAACATTCAATTCGAAATTTCCCGAAGAAGCCGCCATACCTATCGTGACATCATTACCCATCACCTGATAACAGAGCATGAGCATGGCTTCGATTTGTGTGGGATTCACTTTTCCCGGCATGATAGAACTGCCGGGTTCGTTTTCAGGCAAGCTGATTTCGCCTAAACCACTGCGCGGTCCGGACGCGAGCCAGCGCAGATCATTGGAAATTTTGATCAGTGCACATGCCAGAGTTTTTAATCCTGCATGCGAAGCCACTAGAGCTTCATGACCTGCCAGTGCTGCGAATTTGTTTTTCGCACTGTTCAATACCATTCCACACTGTGTCGACAGCAAGTCAGCCACTCGATCGCCAAATTCAATATGGGTATTTAATCCGGTACCGACAGCGGTGCCACCGATCGCCAGCGCTGAGAGAGCGGGCAAAGTTTGTCGAATGGATTGCTCGGCTATATCGAGCTGTGCGACATAGCCTGAAATTTCCTGTCCCAGTGTTAAGGGTGTCGCATCCTGTAAATGCGTTCGACCTATCTTGATCAGTCCAGCATACTGCTGCGCCTTATCAGAAAGGCTATGTTTCAGGGACAACAAAGCAGGCAAGAGCTGATGTTGCATTGCCATCAGGACGGCCACATGGATGGCGGTCGGGAGAACATCATTCGATGACTGGCCCAGATTGACTTCATCATTCTGGTGCACCAGACGCTGCATACCGCACTGACCACCCATGAGCTCAGATCCGCGATT
>CAIQLE010000224.1 GCA_903872555.1 uncultured bacterium | reverse complement strand
TCGCATCAGTGCCACCTTACGTCCGGCAGGATTGCTGACCACCACATCATATACGCCGGTCCTGCCGCTTTTCGATTGCTCCACTGCTTCAGCCAGCAGCAGTTCGCCTTCGTAAACAGGCGCAAGAAATTCTATGTTGCAGCCGGCAGCGACTGTCTGCACGTTATAACTGTTACAGGCAAACGCAAAGGCCGAATCAGCGAGGGTAAAAATAAAACCGCCATGACAGGTCTGGTGACCATTCAGCATATCGGGCCTGACCTGCATCTGCATACGGGCATAACCGGGACCAATCTCTAGCAGACTGATGCCCAGACCACGGGTGGCAGGATCCTGAGCAAACATATGATCCGCACTGGCCTGCGCCAGCGCGAGTGCGGCCTGAGGATTAACTGTTTCTTGTGCACTCATCTCAGCCATCCTGATCAAAATCTATCACCAGCGTTTCACTCGCAGGATAGGCCTGACAGCTCAGCACAAATCCGCGCGCGATCTCATAGTCTTCCAGAACATAATTGGCATCCATGTCCACTTTGCCTTCGCTGACTTTGCAGCGGCAGGTGGCGCAGATGCCGCCCTTGCAGGCATACGGTATGTCTATGCCCTGAGCCAGTCCCGCCTCCAGCACAGACTGTTGATTGCGGTCCATGCTGAAGCTCTGATGGCGACCATCAATCACGAGAGTAACATCACAACGTCCTTCAGCAGCCTGAACTGCGGAGGGTTTGCGTTGCTGCGTAGGCGCGCTAGCAAAAAATAATTCTGTTCTGATTTTCTCTTTGCTGAGCCCTGCATCCATCAGTGCAGATGAGACGGACTGCATCATGGCTTCCGGCCCGCAGATAAAAGCGGTATCAATCTCAGCGATGCTTATCCAGTGCTGAAACAGAGCATGGCATTTCGCGCCATCGATACGGCCATTAAACAGATCGATATCCTGCTTTTCACGGCTCATCACATGCACAATCGACAGACGCTCAAGAAAGCGGTCTTTCAGATCCGCCAGTTCTTCGCGCAGCATGACTGTTGACGAGGCCCGGTTGCCATACACCAGCGTAAAGCAGCTCTCTGGCTCGGCCTGCAAAGCTGATTTAATGATAGAGAACAGCGGCGTGATACCACTGCCGGCAGCAAAGCCCAGATAGTGTTTTTTATGCTCTGCAGCGAGTGCCACATGAAACGATCCCGAAGGTGGCATCACTTCCAGCTTCATGCCTTTGACGATATGTTCATTCGCCCAGCTGGAAAAAACACCCCCCGCTACTTTTTTAATACCTATGCGCAGTTCATCATCCTGTATCGCAGAAAAAACAGAATACGAGCGCCGCACATCCTCACCTTCAATCTGGGCGCGCAAGGTCAGATGCTGGCCTGGCTGATAACGATATAAATCTTTGAGTTCAACTGGCACATCCAGCGTCAGCAGGACCGCATCACGCGTATCGCGCTGCACACGGGCAACCGTCAGTTCATGAAAATGGTTCATCAGTGGGGCTTGAAATAATCAAAGGGTTCCAGACAGTCCGTGCAGCGATACAAGGCCTTGCAGGAGGTTGATCCGAACTGGCTGATCAGGCGCGTATTCAGGGAGGCGCATTGCGGACAAGGGATGTCTACGCTTGCATGGGAGATCAATGCCGATACATCAATCTTCGCGATCTGACTGGCCTGCTGTGCCGGTGGCGCAATCCCAAAGGCCTGCATTTTTTGCTTGCCTGACTCGCTCATCCAGTCGGTAGTCCAGGCGGGAGAGAGCTGGGTTTTCACTGAAACAGTCTGCACACCGTGTGACTGCAACACCTGCTGAATATTTTCAGTAATGACTTGCATGGCAGGACAACCGGAATAGGTAGGCGTGATGGTCACTTCACAGTGAAGCTCATCAGTCCATCGCAGGGCGCGCACGATACCCAGATCGATCACAGAGATGACGGGTATTTCCGGATCGCTGACTTCACTCAGCCATTGCCAGATCTGCTCGTCCGCTGGCCTCACCATTCCGCTCCGGGATAGGCGCGCTGCAGGAACTGCATCTCCGCCAGCAGATACCCCAGATGCTCAGTGTGGCGGCCATGTTTGCCGCCTTGCTGCATCCATGCATCGGCAGCAGGCATCTTCAGTGTCGCTTGCTGAAACACCTGCGTCACGTGCTTAGTCCATGACTCACGCAAGCCAGAGGGCAAAGCCGCTATGCCACGTGCTGCTATCCGTTGATCCAGTGGATCTTCACTGAATAATTCGCCGGTATAAGTCCACAAGCGGTCTGCTGCCTCTTGCATGCGCTGATGGCTGGTTTCACTGCCGTCACCCAGCCTGACCAGCAGATCGCCACTGCGCCGCAGGTGATAGCTGACTTCTTTGATAGATTTTTCAGCAATCTCTGCCACGCGCACATCGGAAGAATTCAGCAGGCTTTGCAGGAAAAAATAATGCCAGCTGTCGAAAAAAAACTGGCGCATCAGCGTGTTAGCGTAATCACCATTCGGCTGCTCAACCAGCAGCACATTCCGGAACTGATGGGCATCACGCAAAAAAGCGATGCTGTCTTCATCTCGGTCCTGCGCTTCCGTCTCAGCGGCATAGGACAGCCACAAGCGAGTCTGGCCGAGCAAATCCAGCGCGACATTGGTGAGCGCCATATCTTCTTCCAGCACTGGTCCCTTGCCACACCATTCAGACAGACGCTGCGACAAAATCAGGACATTGTCGCCGGTGCGCAGCAGCCATTCGAATGTATCGCTGTCCACCTCAGCGCTGTTGTGCAGATCCTCATTCTTTGCAATGCTGTTCATTACAGATTGCCCACTTCAGGAGGTATCACGAAGAAGGTCGGATGACGGTAGACCTTGTTATTGGCGGGCTCGAATAATTCTCCGCGTTCGCCCGGACTGCTGGCAACGATGGCGCTGGCTGGCACCACCCAGATCGATACACCTTCATTCCTGCGCGTATAGACATCGCGCGCATGATTGACAGCCATCTCGGCATCCGTTGCATGCAGGCTGCCTACATGCTTGTGTGCGAGTCCGTGCTGGCTGCGTATAAAAACTTCCCACAAAGGCCATTCTTGATTCATGCATCTCTCCTTCAGGCAGCCTGCGGCTGTTTGCGACCGGCCTGTTTATCTGCATGTGCCTGTAAGCCTTCACGGAACCATGCGCCATCATCCCAGGCCTTGCGCCGAGTATCCAGACGTTCACGATTGCAGGGACCATGCCCTTTTAATACAGCATGAAATTCCGACCAGTCGATGGCACCAAACTCATAGTGGCCGCTGGCCTCATTCCATTTCAGATCCGGATCAGGAATGGTGAGCCCTAAATATTCTGCCTGCGGCACG
>CAIQLE010000223.1 GCA_903872555.1 uncultured bacterium | reverse complement strand
TGGCGAACGCCTGTTCTTTTGTTGATGTTAGGTCTAAGAGCAGCATAGGGAAATTAGTATAGATCAGAAATGGTTTCGATGGCAAAACTTCCTGTTGTTCATATTAGACGCTAAATTCAATCGAAGTTTCTTGTTTTTTTTGGAGGGAGTTATTGTTATCAGGCCCTAGCTCAAAGAGCTAGAAGGGTGATTGGGAATGGCTTGGCAATCGCAAATTTGAATCGACACATGCAAAATTTCTTCCATGCAAAACATTTCCTGCAGTGGAAAATACATATTGGCGGTAAAAATGCGCTGAAAAACGAAGGGGAAATAACGTGCTGCAGGGGGTCTTTAGAATAGCCCCGTTGGAAAACTACGCATTACGTTGTAAACGTTAGCGTTCACTATCGCCTGAAAAGGCTTAAATGGGGTGGCCGATGGGGCTCGAACCCACGACAACAGGAATCACAATCCTGGACTCTACCAACTGAGCTACGGCCACCACTGAACTGCCTTGTCACGGGACAAGCCCAGACAAGAGCGCAATTATACAAAATTCTGGCGCTTAAGGCATCCCCGGTCGAACATTTCAGGCCTTGCCGACTTCGATGGCTACTTCTGTCACTGCAGGTTGCAGCTTTAGTAGGGTGCGAAAAGCGGTCGCCAGTGCTTTGCCGCTGCCTGTTGTGTAGGCCAGCAGAGCGCCGGGTTCATGGTCTTCAATGCGTTCAGGATGCAAGAGGCCATGCTGATTCAGCAGGCGTTCCAGCTGGCGCGCCACGGCCTCACCGGTGTCGACCAGACAAATACCTGGCTTAGCGGCCGCTTCCAGGATCAGGTGTTCAACAAAGGGATAGTGAGTGCAGCCGAGTACGATGGTGTCGGCATTCTTTGCCATCAGCGGTGCAACATAGCGCTGCACCATGGCAGCCGTTTCGCGTGAGTTCAACTCCGCTTTTTCTATCTGGTCTGCAAGGCCATTACAGGCTTGTAAAAGAAAGTTCACGCCCGTGCTTTGCGTGATTTGCTGCTGCAGTTTTTGAAATTTCTCACTGGTCAGTGTGCCTTCGGTGGCCAGCACAGCCACTACACCCGTTTGCGTCAGGGCCGCCGCCGGCTTGAGGCCGGGTTCAACACCGACGACTTGTAATTGCGGGTAGCGTGTGCGCACGGCAGCAATAGCAGCAGCGGTCGCTGTATTACAGGCGACCACCAGCGCCTTTACATTCGATTGCAGCAAAAATTCTGCAATGGCCAGCACGCGTGCAACGATCACGGATTCTGGTTTCTCACCATAAGGCGCAAAACCGGAATCCGCAAAATACAGCAGCGATTCATCAGGCAGCAAGGCATGTACATGTCGCAGCACCGACAAGCCGCCTATGCCGGAATCAAAAATACCTATCGGCGAACTGGCAACGACAGTCATCGCTGACTTAGTCTTGTCTGACTCAGTCAAAGACAACTCAGCCCACTTTGACCGGAATCTTGCCTATGGTGGCAGCAATTCTTTCCTGCCATTCCTTAGGCCCGGTGTTGTGTACAGAGATGCCATGCGAATCAACCGCTACGGTGACAGGCATATCGCTCACATCGAATTCATAGATCGCTTCCATGCCCAAGTCCGCAAAGCCGACGACCTTGGCCCCTTTGATTGCTTTGGATACCAGATAAGCCGCACCACCCACAGCCATCAGATAGGCCGATTTGTGATTCTTGATCGATTCAATCGCGACCGGACCGCGCTCAGCCTTGCCCACCATGGCGATCAGGCCGGTTTGCTCGAGCATCATGTCTGTGAATTTGTCCATACGGGTGGCTGTGGTCGGGCCGGCAGGGCCCACCACTTCATCGCGCACCGGATCGACCGGGCCGACGTAATAAATCACACGGTTTTTAAAATCGACGGGCAGTGGCTCGCCCTTGGCCAGCATCTCTTGTATGCGCTTGTGGGCAGCATCGCGACCGGTCAGCATTTTTCCGTTCAGGAGCAGGGTCTGACCTGGCTTCCATGAAGCGACTTCCGCGGCTGTCAGCGTATTCAGATCAACTCGCTGGGATTTTTGTGTGTCAGGTGTCCAGTGAACTTCTGGCCACTCAGACAAAGAAGGCGGATCGATATACGCCGGACCCGAACCGTCGAGTGTGAAGTGTGCGTGACGTGTGGCAGCACAGTTAGGAATCATGGCCACCGGTTTCGATGCTGCGTGAGTCGGATACATCATAATCTTCACATCCAGGACCGTGGTGAGACCACCCAACCCTTGTGCGCCTATGCCCAGCGCATTCACTTTTTCGTACAGCTCTATGCGCAGCTCTTCAGTTTTGTCCTGCGGGCCACGTGCCAGCAGATCACTCATATCGAGATCACCCATCAGTGATTGCTTGGCCATCAGCATGGCATGCTCAGCAGTACCGCCTATGCCTATGCCCAGCATACCGGGCGGGCACCAGCCTGCGCCCATGGTCGGTACCGTCTTCAATACCCAATCCACCAGAGAATCGGAGGGATTGAGCATCACAAATTTGGTTTTGTTTTCAGAGCCGCCGCCTTTGGCCGCAACCTGCACTTCAACCGTATGTCCCGGCACCAGTTCCATCTGTACGACTGCGGGTGTGTTGTCCTTCGTGTTTTTACGCTCGAACTGAGGATCAGCCACGACAGAGGCACGCAACTTATTGTCCGTGTTGTTATAACCGCGACGTACGCCTTCATTGATGGCATCTGTAATCGAGCCACTGAAACCTTCAAAGCGAACGTCCATGCCTATCTTCAGAAAGACATTCACGATACCGGTGTCCTGACAAATCGGGCGCTTGCCTTCGGCACACATGCGCGAGTTAGTCAGGATCTGTGCGATAGCATCTTTTGCCGCCGGGCTTTGTTCACGCTCATAGGCGCGCGCAAGATGGCGTATGTAATCTGTAGGGTGGTAGTAACTGATGAATTGCAGGGCAGCAGCAACGGATTCAATCAGATCGTCTTGTTTGATGATGGTCATGACGGGCAGGCTCGGTCAAATTGGGTCAAGGGGCGTACGAAATTGGCAAGAATGGCTGCACCCTAAAAGTTACAAGGCTTTGCCACAGGCACATAGGTGCTGACAGGCATTTTACACGCGGCTCAGGGCCTGACTCTCCGGTATTAAAAGGATCAGTCAGTCAGGGTCTGTATGTAAGCCTTAAGTAAGTGTGACGGCTTATCTTCTCAGGAAAATAATTACCCTGTAGGAGACAACATGTCAGAGATCGAATCCCTGATGCACGAGCATCGGGTATTTCATGCACCCGAAGCATTTGTAAAAAATGCAGCAATTTCGGGAATGGACGCCTACAACGCCCTGTGCGCCGAAGCTGAGCGAGACTACGAAGGCTTCTGGGGCCGGCTCGCCAAAGAAAATCTGGCATGGCATAAGCCCTTCACCAAGGTGCTGGATGAATCTCAGGCACCTTTCTACAAATGGTTTGAAGACGGGCAGCTCAACGTTTCCTATAACTGCCTCGACCGCAATCTCACGAATGGTAATGCTGACAAGACAGCCATCATCTTCGAAGCGGATGATTGCACAGTCACGCGCCTTACATACCGCGAGCTGCATGCCAAGGTCTGCAAGCTGGCGAATGGCCTGAAATCACTGGGCATCAAAAAAGGCGATCGCGTGATCGTCTATATGCCTATGTCCGTCGAGGGCGTCGCCGTCATGCAGGCTTGCGCACGCATAGGGGCAACTCACTCAGTTGTCTTTGGTGGCTTCTCTGCTAAGTCTCTGCAAGAGCGCATCATGGATGCCGGTGCAGTGGCTGTCATTACAGCAGATGAACAGGTGCGCGGCGGTAAGCAACTGCCTTTGAAATCGATTGTGGATGAGGCGATTGCACTGGGTGGCTGTGAAGGCATCAAAAATGTCGTCATTTATCAGCGTACCAAGGGCAACATCAATGTCGTAGCTGGCCGTGATATCTGGCTGCATGATCTGATGGACAAGCAGTCCGAGGAGTGCGAGCCAGAATGGGTTAGCGCCGAGCATCCGCTGTTCATCCTGTATACCTCGGGTTCGACTGGCACCCCTAAAGGCGTGCAGCATTCCTCAGGCGGTTATCTGCTGTGGACATTGCTGACGATGAAGTGGACCTTCGATCTCAAACCGAATGATATTTTCTGGTGTACCGCCGATATAGGCTGGGTCACTGGCCACAGTTATATTGCTTATGGCCCTCTGGCGGCTGGTGCAACACAGATTGTTTTTGAAGGCGTGCCGACCTATCCAAACGCCGGTCGTTTCTGGGACATGATCGCGCGTCACAAAGCGACCATCTTCTACACAGCACCTACTGCCATCCGTTCCCTGATCAAGGCATCGGATGCCGACATGAAAGTCCATCCTCAGCATTTTGATCTCTCATCTCTGCGACTCTTAGGTTCGGTCGGTGAGCCTATCAATCCTGAAGCATGGATGTGGTATTACAAAAATGTGGGTGACAATCGTTGCCCTATCGTTGATACCTTCTGGCAGACCGAAACAGGTGGTCACATGATTTCGCCACTGCCAGGCGCAACCCCCATGGTGCCGGGTTCCTGCACCTTGCCCCTGCCGGGCATCATGACAGCTATCGTTGACGAAGCCGGTAACGATATGCCGAATGGTCATGGCGGTATTTTGGTGGTCAAGCGTCCTTGGCCTTCCATGATTCGCACCATCTGGAATGATCCTGAGCGCTTCAAGAAAAGCTACTTCCCCGAAGAACTGGGCGGCAAGCTCTATCTGGCTGGTGATGGCGCAATCCGCGATGCGAACAATGCCTACTTCACCATCACGGGTCGTATCGATGATGTCCTGAACGTCTCAGGTCACCGCATGGGTACGATGGAAATTGAATCAGCGCTGGTGGCGAATCACCTGGTGGCTGAAGCTGCTGTCGTTGGCAAGCCTGATCCCACCACTGGCGAATCCATTTGCGCTTTCGTTGTGCTGAAAGGCGCGCGCCCTACTGGTGAGGATGCGGTCAAGATGGCCAAGGAACTGCGTGACTGGGTAGGCAAAGAAATCGGCCCTATCGCCAAGCCCAAGGAAATACGTTTTGGTGACAATCTGCCCAAGACCCGTTCAGGCAAAATCATGCGCCGTCTGTTGCGCGTGCTGGCCAAAGGCGAGGAAATCACTCAGGACATCTCAACACTGGAGAACCCGGCCATTCTGGAACAGCTGAAACAGGCAAGTTAAGTTTGTGGGGGCAGGTCGTAGGGTCACTCTGATGGCTCTATTACCGTATTGCCGCTTCACCTCCGGGTGAAGCGGCTTTTTTATTGGCGGCACTGAAACCGCTTTTGCCCTTGCTGGTGCGAAGGTTTGCTATAATCGCGGGCTTCGTTCAGATGCAAGTCATTTGAGCGAATTACGGAGAGATGGATGAGCGGTTGAAGTCGCACGCCTGGAAAGCGTGTATAGGGTTAAACCTATCCGGGGTTCGAATCCCCGTCTCTCCGCCAGATAAGTAAAAATGCCCCGCAGATTTTGCGGGGCATTTTTTTCATTCTGAGAGAAGCGATGTCCGTTTTTTAAATATGGCAACAGAGATTTGAAGGCTAATGCTAGCCTAGCTAAAACCCTGGCTGCTGAAAGATCGCAACCTGCGT
>CAIQLE010000222.1 GCA_903872555.1 uncultured bacterium | reverse complement strand
CAATTACTCCCTCGCTCAGACTCCCTGACATCAGGTGATGTTGTGGATGATCCTGCGCCCATGCTTCGTTCCAAACTCGCCTCCAGTGAAGAAAAAGCCTGGCGACTCAGTGAGGAAAACAAGACCCTGAAGAATGAAATTGAGCAGCGCAGACTGGCTGAAAAACTCGCCAGAGACCAGTCGGCGATGCTGATTCAGTCCATGGATTTTTTAGCAAGTGAATCTAAGCTCGATACCTATCTGGGGCATGTTCTGAAGACCACCGTAGACCAGCTCGAAGCCGTGGGCGGAACGCTCTGGTTTCCAGACCATGACAGTGGAACCGCACGACTGCATCTTGAGTATGTGGATGGGCAGATCATGTCCTCCCACGAATCGCAGCATCCTGCCGTACTTCGTCCACCACCCATAGGCGGACTTCCCCTTTCGACCTTTCCGGCTCAGGGGGCCGAGACCTATATGCTGTGTTACGAAGTATCGGGCATGCCTGAGCAGAATCGCGCCTACATCATGTCGCTGGGCGTGAAAGCCTTGCTGACGGTTCCTATGATTGTGGGTGCCGAGCAGGTCGGTTGGATATGCATACGAAGCAATCGCATGGATACTGCCAAAATGGCCAATCAGATCCGTGTGGCCGAAGCACTGGCCGGTCAGGCAGCACTGGCGATGCAAATGGCCCGTTTATCTGAAAAGGCGCGTCTGGCCGCAGTACTGGAAGAGCGCAACCGTATTGCCCGTGATATTCACGATACCCTGGCACAGGGCCTGACCGGGGTGATTGTGAATCTTGAAGCCTCCAACCGTGCGCTCAAAAAACAAGATACGGAACTGGCTTCCGTGCATATTGATCACGCACGCGAGCTGGCACAGGACGGGCTGGAAGAGGCGCGCAATTCTGTCCGTTCACTCAGGCCCAACATACCGCGTCATTCCTGTCTGGCTTCGCAACTCCAATATCTGGTTCGCATGATAGAAGAGACTGCCGCTGTTGAGGTGCGCTTCTCTTTAGTCGGTGAAAAGCGTTTATTACCTGAATCGATGCGTATAGAAATCGTCAGAATCGCTCAGGAATCCATGACCAATGTGCTCAAGCACGCCAAGGCTAGTGCTGTCCTGGTAGAACTGAGTTTTGAAGAAGAGCGTTTAGTGCTGAGCGTGGCCGACGATGGCGATGGCTTTGTTCCTAATCCTGAACATGAGGGCTTTGGTTTGATCGGTATGCATGAGCGAGCCGAGCGTATCGGAGCCAGACTGGCGATTAATAGCACGATGGGCAAGGGTACGCGTATGGTTCTCACTGTTCCGAATGAACACAATGATTGAACAAGGAAAATCCCTGCGTTCACGTCCAAGGGACACAAGCTTCGCTTCCGAAACGTCGAAGGCAGCTTCGCCGATACGCGTATTGATTGCAGATGATCAGTCACTGATTCGTCGTGGGTTGATCGCTATTCTCAATATGGAGGATGGCATCGAAGTTGTAGGTGAAGCTTGTAATGGACTGGAAGCATTAGAACTCTGGCGCAGCCTGCGGCCGGACGTGGTTCTGATGGATCTGCGTATGCCGGAATACGGCGGACTGGAAGCGATACGTAAACTGCGCGCCGAAGATGCAAAAGCCGCGGTCATTGTGCTGACGACCTTTGATCATGACGAAGACGTCTATGCTTGTCTGCGAGCAGGTGCCCAATCTTATTTGCTCAAGGATGTGCAACCCGAAGAACTATTCCACTGCATCCGTTCAATTCATGCAGGTGAGGGCTATTTGCAGGCAAAGATCGCTGCCAAACTGGTGCAGCGTGTCAGTGAAGAAGTGCCCACTGACAGAGAAATTCAGATTCTCCAGTTGCTTGCTCAGGGCAAGAGTAATAAAGCTATTGGGCTGGCGCTTAACATTAGCGAGAGCACCGTCAAAAGTCATTTGAAAAGCTTGTTTGCCAAGCTCGATGTCACAAGTCGCGCAGAGGCCATTGCACTGGCCGCTAAACGCGGCTTCGTTCATTTCTAGCATCTCAGGTTTTATCAAAATCGCATCACTCCCGTATCCCTCTTTTGGGGGGGGAAGGGAGTAGTACTTACGGGGCTGGATCTTTGTTCCTCAGGTGGATGTGCCAACAGTTCAACTCTCACATACTGAATTCATACGGCAATGCTTTGGCCTGATGTCTCTGTCAGTCATTCGCCGCGATTTACCAGAATTTTGTTGGATAGCAATGCATTGAATACGCCAGACACCACCGTTCAATTAAAAGGGGAATCTCATGCCGCAGCTAAAGATCAATGGTCAAAGTTATTTTTCTGATGCGCCTCCGGATACACCGCTGCTTTGGGTGATCCGTGAGGATTTACGTCTTACGGGTACTCGCTATGGCTGTGGTACGGGTCTGTGTGGTGCCTGCACCGTGCACATCAATGGCCGTGCAGTTCGTTCCTGCCAGGTGCAGCTGAAAGACGTTTCCGAGAATGCCCTGATCACGACCATTGAAGGTCTCGATCCTGCTCATGCCCATCCGGTGCAGCAGGCTTGGATAGAACATCAGGTACCACAGTGCGGTTATTGCCAGTCTGGTCAACTGATGCAGGCAGCAGCGATTTTGGCTGACAACCCTAATCCCACTGAAAAACAAATCGTTGATGGCATGAACGGCAATCTTTGCCGTTGCGCCACCTATTCCCGAATCGTTGGTGCGGTTCAGCGCGCGGTCGAAATCTCTCGTAAAGGAGCGAAGAATGTCTAAGTTAACAGCTCAGGGCGAATCACGCCGGGACTTCCTCGTCAGATCGACAGCGACCGCTGCAGGTACCTATTTCAGTATAGGTCTGGGTGGTGCACTGATGAATGGAACAGCACAGGCTGCGGGTGCTCCTGCGAATGGCTATACACCTTCTATCTGGTTTACTGTCACGCCAGATAATAAAGTCACGATGCATATTGTCAAGGCGGAGATGGGCCAGCATATCGGCACCGGTCTGGCACAAATTATTGCGGAAGAACTTGAAGTTCGGTGGGAAGATGTGCGTCTCGATACGCCTATGGAGAGTGTTGAGAATTTTGCCATCTATGGTCTGGCCTACACGGTCAATAGCGGCAGTATCACCACCGAATTTGATCGTGTGGCACGAGCCGGTGCCGCCGGTCGTATGGCATTGATTGAAGCCGGTGCAGGTATCTTGAACAGCACCCCGGGCAAATGTTTTGCAAAAGCGGGTAGCGTGCACGATAAGTCTTCAGGAAAATCGGTGACCTATGGCGAGATCCTCCAAAAAGTCAGCCTCAATCGTAAATTTGCTTATCCCGAAGATTTTCGAGCGATTAAACTCAAGTCGCCAGCCAGCTATAAGATCATAGGCAAGTCGCTGAAGTCACTGGATATTCCGGCCAAGACAAATGGTTCAGCCAAATACGGTATGGACGTGTTCTTGCCGAACATGGTCTATGGTGCACTCGTTATTCCACGTACCCGTTATGCTTCTAAAGTAAAGAGTGTGGATGATACTGAGGCGCGCAAGATCCCTGGTTTCGTCAAAGCCATCACGATTGATGATTCCTTTGGTAAATGTACTGGCTGGGTGATTGCTATAGCTGACCGCTTCCCGACGGCGATGAAGGCAGCCAAAGCATTAAAAGTGGAATGGGATGCCGGCCCGTATGCCAATCTGGATTCCGCAACTCTGGCAACCGAATACAAAGAACTCGCAACCAAAGAAGATCTCGGTGCGAACTGGGTGCTGGAAGGCGATGTTGAAAAAGCCATCGCTGATGCAGACAAAATTCTGGATGTGGAATACACGACAGAGATGGTCTGTCACGCAACCATGGAGCCTTTGAACGCTACGGCACAGTTCATCAATGATGAATGCCATATTTATGTGGGCACGCAAAGTCAGTCGTTCGCACGTATGACCCTGACAGGATTTCTGGCCAAGGTTTTCAACAAAAAGCCAGAAGACACCAAAATCTATTTGCATGAATATCTGGTCGGTGGTGGCTTTGGCGGCAAGCAGGATTTTGATGAAATTCTCGCCGCTGCTTATTGCGCCAAAGTGCTTGGTCAGCCAGTCAAGCTGATACAAAGTCGCGAATCGAATTTCGCAACCAGCTTTGCGCGTACACCGACGTATCACCGTCTGAAGGCAGGACTGAAGGATGGTAAATTCCTCGGCCTGAATCACGATATCGTGTGCGGCTTCATGGGCCCACGCTTCTCCGTCGGTAAAAAATACGGCACTGACTGGCTGCAGCAAGATTCCTGGGATGAAAAGAAGCAGGACATCGACCAGTGGTCTATCGGTGGCAGTGACCATTGGTACGACATGCCCAACCATCGCGTGCGTGCATGGAATCACGATACGACCACTTGGGCTGTTCAGGCCAGTGCACTGCGTACGGTATCAAACTCGTACAACATCTTCGTACTTGAATCGATGATGGATGAGATTGCGCATGCAACCGGTGTCGATCCACTGCAGTTCCGTCTGGCCCGATTGAATGGCAAGGGCGGTAATCGCGGCATTCCAAACTCTGGACATAAGCCAGGCACGCCTTCTGACTACTACATGGATCGTCTGTGGATTTCTCTACCGTGGACTCAGGAGGGTGCTTGGGTACCGTATGAGTCTGCCACTGTCGGTGGCGCACATCGTCTGGCGAAGTGTCTGCGCGTCGCAGCAGAAAAATCAGGCTACGGCAAAAAGAAATTACCACCGAACACCGCTATGGCCGTTGCTGTCACGGCTGCGGAAGAACGTCAGAGCCCTACCTGGGTTGCCACTGTCGCAGAAGTCACGGTTGATCCTGCTACCGGTAATTTCACGATTAACCGTCTGACCATTGCGATGGATTGCGGCATCGTCGTAAATCCAAAGAATGTGGATTCTCAGATTCGTGCATCCGCATTGTGGGGCGCAGGTCAGATCATGGCAGAGCGTCTGACGATCAAGGATGGTGGCTTTGAACAGGCCAATTTCCATCAGTACACACCGATTCGTCTGGCGCAAATACCAGAGATCGATGTGCATCTGGTACCGTCCGAGCACCATCCTTCAGGCGTTGGTGAGCCCGCATCGACCACCGTCGGACCAGCGGTCGCGAACGCCATCTTTAAGGCCACCGGTGTCAGGGTACGTACTATGCCTATCTCACCTCAGGCCATTCTGGATGGATTGAAAATGAAAAAGGCCTGATAGTTTTATCTCCGCCTGCATTCACGGCAGAGCCCGGCTGTCTCTTGCAACTTTCCTCTGGGGAGTCAGCCGGGTTCGCTGTCCGTGAAGTGTGTTGAGGTACGTGACTCGTTTTATTCATCAAACTGAGAATTGCCTCTGTGTCTGAAGACATCCTTTATCTTTCGGCTAGCCGCTTACTGTCACTGTACAAAAGCGGAGAACTGTCACCGGTCGAAGTGACCCGTAGCGTATTAAGTCAGGTCGCTGAACTCAATCCCGTTATCAATGCATTTTGTGTGCTGGATGAAGACCATGCTATGCGCTGCGCACAAGCATCTGAAGCGCGCTGGTTTCAAGGCAAACCTATGGGCTTGCTGGATGGCGTACCCGCCAGTGTCAAAGATCTGGTGCTAGCCAAAGGCTGGCCTACGCGTCGGGGATCACTGACCATTAATCCTGATCAGGTATGGGATGAAGATGGCCCACCTGTAGCACGCATGCGTGAGCAAGGTGCCATCATTCTGGGTAAGACTACGACGCCTGAATTTGGCTGGAAAGGTGTCACCGACAGTCCCCTGACAGGGATCACTCGCAATCCATGGAATCATGAGATGACACCTGGCGGCAGCAGTGGTGGTGCAGCTGCCGCTGCAGCGCTCGGCATGGGACCTTTGCATTTAGCCACCGATGGCGGTGGTTCGATTCGCATTCCTTCCGCTTTCTGCGGGGTCTTTGGATTTAAGTCAACCTGGGGGCTGGTTCCGGTGCATCCGCATTCACCTGCGCTGACACTTTGGCATCAGGGGCCGATCACGCGCACGGTTGAAGATGCGGCCTTATTGCAGCATGTGATTGCCCGACCTGATGCCCGTGACTGGTATCAGACACCGATGGAGTCCATCGATTATCTGGCGCATCTGAATAGTGGCATACAGGGATGGCGCATTGCCTACACCCCAGATCTGGGTTACGCCGAAGTAGACCCTGCTGTTGCGGCGGCCATAGAGCAGCAGCTACAAGTATTCAAAGACTTGGGTGCAGTTGTCGAGACCATTGATCTAAAACTCGACGATCCGATTGCCATTATGCGTCCGCTATGGGCCGTGGCACTGGCCTTAGCCATAGAACCAATGTCAGCAGAACAGCGTGCATTGGTAGAACCCGCCATGCTGGAACTGGCAGAGCCTGGCTTTACACTGAGTGCGCTTGACTACCGACGACTTGAGCGCGAGCGGGAAAAACTGGGTCGTCAGATGAATAATCTGCATGCGACATATGATTTACTGATTACGCCTCAAATGCCTATTACGGCATTTCAGGCGGGTTATGAAGTGCCGCCCGGTGGCAAGCGTCAGCGTTGGTGGGAATGGTCGCCCTTTACCTATCCTTTTAATCTGACACAGCAACCGACCGCGACCCTGCCTTGTGGCTTTGTCGATGGCTTGCCCATCGCTATGCAGCTCGTGGGAGCAAAATTTTCAGATGCAAAAGTATTACGTGCAGCGCGCGCATATGAATCTAAAAACCCCTTTGTCATGCCCGTAGCTACAATGAAGGCAAACGACTGAAGCACAGCGTATTGAAATTGAGTGACAGGTCAGATTATGGTCTGATGATTCTGTCCTCACAATGGAGAATGTATGTCACAAGCCGCACAAGAAATCATGGATACCGCTAAGCCTGCCATCCCGAATCGCTGGATACAACTTGCGGTCGGTGTGTTGTGCATGATCTCGATTGCAAGCCCGCAGTATGTGTGGGCCTTGCTGACCAAGCCCTTCATGCAAAAACTCGATGCCAGTTTGGCCGAAGTGCAGGTGGTGTTTTCTATCGTCGTCGGTTTGCAATGCTTTTTGTCGCCTTTAGGCGGGTATCTGATAGATCGTTTTGGCATCAGAAAATTACTGACCCTGGGTGCCTTACTGGTAGGTTCGAGTTGGGTAGTCGGGTCGCAATCAAGTAGCTTGCTATCCTTGTATCTGAGCTATGGCTTGTTTGCAGGTATAGGCACAGGCATTGTTTATATCGGTGTAGTGGGCTTGATGGTGAAATGGTTTCCTGATCGTCGCGGTCTGGCCGCAGGCATCGCAGCATCGGGTTATGGCATGGGTGCATCGTTAACTACTTTTCCCGTCTCAAATAGTCTGGCTGCGAATGGGCTGGAATGGACGCTCATATCCTTTGGTTTGATGTTTGGCTTGGTCTGTCTTGTCTGCGCATGGATATTAAAAACGCCTCCGGAAAATTATCAGGCCACCGAACACGCCAGTTTGCCGGTATCGCATGTACCTGAGTTGGGGCCCTCACAGTTATTGCGGCAGCCAATTTTCTGGACCATGTTCCTGATGATGGTCCTGATGTCCACCTCGGGCCTGATGGTGGTCTCTCAGATGGGAGCATTCGCTAAAGATTTCGGCATTATCGACGCGACTGTATTCGGTATGGCGGCTTTGCCCTTGGCAATGACGATAGACAGACTCATGAACGGATTGACGCGTCCTTTTTTTGGCTGGGTCTCCGACAAGATAGGGCGTGAAAACACGATGTTGATTGCCTTCACGCTGGAAGGGATGGCCATGACCGTATGGTTCCTCACGCGCGATAACGCTGTGTTGTTTGTGCTGCTTTCAGGCGTGGTGTTTTTTGGCTGGGGCGAAATTTTTTCACTCTTTCCGTCGACATTAACGGATACCTTTGGAGCGAAGTTCGCATCTACTAATTACGGATTTTTATATGCTGGTGCAGGCGTAGGCGCCATCTTGGGTGGCCCACTGGCGGCGCTGATGTTTCAGGCCGGAGGTACATGGACACCGGTGTTCGTGACTGCTATTGCAGCGAATTTCCTGACCGCGGCGCTAGCTATATTGATACTCAAGCCTATGCGAAGAGCTTATATACAACGTCACTGAAACAGGGGTCTGCGGGCCCCTTTTTTGTTTGAGTAAACATGGCATGAGGACGTGAGTCTTGTTTATATTTGCAGGTTGCAGTGTTGTATCAGAGAGCCACTTCCGCATCGGCTAAATATTTTAATGGTGCTTCAAGCCGTGCAATCACAGTTTTTCTTTCCGTGACTTCCAGCGTCAGCTCTGCCTGATGCAGTTTTGCGATCTCAAGACTTAAGCTCAGACCCAGGCCTAAGCCATCGATTTGCCGGTTGCGGGCCTGGTCACCACGATAAAAATGCTCAAAGGCTTTTTCAGTCAGGTCAGGCGCCAGATTTTCAGAGGGGTTCTCTATGGTCAGTACGAAATTGGATTCATGTTGAAACAGACTTAAACATATCCAGCCATTCGGCACATTGTATTTAACTGCATTGGTAAATAAATTGTAGAGCAGTTGCTGGAACAAGCCCTCATCGCACTCCCAGTGGATGCCTGGTGCTATGTTGGTAGTAATTTCCAGATCGGACTGAAATGTTTTGGCATCAAGCGCCAGTTGATTAATGAGATCGCTGAGAGAAACAGGGCATATATTGTGGGGAATGGTATTTGCTTCTGCACGTGAAAGGAGCAGTAATTTTTCTGTGATCTCGATCAGTCGTTCAACCTCATCGCCCATCATGCGTATGCGTATCTGTAATTCTGAGCCCACAGGAAGTTCACCAATCAGTTTTTCCGCATTGCCACGCAATATAGTGAGTGGCGTACGCAGTTCATGTGATGCATAAGCTGCAAATCTTCGGGTTTGTGAAAAACTTTTGTTCAACCTTTCTCTGAGCTCATCAAAAACAGCAATAAAGGATTCGAACTCTTTGAAGGGCGGTAGTAAATTTAAGGGCTTATCCAGATTTTTTGATGTGAGTCCATTCAGTGCCTTTTCTATACTCTTGATAGGCGCCATGAAATACTCAATCAGATACAGCGTTAACAACAGGATAGCGAGCAGGATGACAGGTATGATCAATCGATAAAGATTGTCTCTGAGGGTATAAATGCTGGCAACCAGTAAATCTATCTCTTTTTGAGGTAGGAAAATGGCAGAAGTATTACCATCTTTTTCCAATTGCAAAGAGATCCATTTGTTATCATCAATTTTGTAAGGAACTAGTTTGCTTTGTTCATAAACAAATTTTTCTTGAGTTGCTTGCGTATTTTTATTTGTGAACGCTTTGTAACAGACAGGGTCATTTCCGCGAATGATCTGGCTATTCTGAATCTCACATAAGACATAGTATTCAGTCAGACTGGCTATGATATCTTCCCGTCCTTTTTGCTTGATACAGGCAAAGTAATTATCTTTATTGCCTATCTGGTTTTGACAGTGAAACTGCGACTGAGCGATATTTTTAATAACACGTTCATTGATCTGATCTTCCAAAAAAATCTGCGCGGTAATACGATTTACAAGATGTATCAATACCACGGCAAGAAAAATTCTGATAAATAACTGCTTGCGGAATGATTTTTTCATGCGCTTCCCTCAGTGCTGAAGCGATAGCCTACGCCGCGTATGGTTTCAATCGGAAAAACTTCACCATCATGCTGAACGCGGTTTAATTTTTTCCGGATTCTTTGTATGCAGACATCCACTAAATTAGTTTCGGGATTAAAATTAATACCCCACACATGCTTGAGTATCTGTTTTCTTGAAAAAATATGATTGGGCGAGCGCATCAAATATTCAATCAGGCTGAATTCACGCTGACTCAGTATGGCCGTGGTGCCTAGCCATTCGGCCTGAT
>CAIQLE010000221.1 GCA_903872555.1 uncultured bacterium | reverse complement strand
GGTATTGCAGCCGGCGTATTTGGTCTGAAGTCGCTAGGCGGTATCGGTGGCGTTTCGATCATGTCGCAAATCATAGGCACTGCTATGGGGATTGTGATTGCAACACTGGGTGGTTTGATCGTTTATGG
The DNA here is from genome assembly GCA_903872555.1 of uncultured bacterium. Taxonomy (GTDB): domain Bacteria; phylum Pseudomonadota; class Gammaproteobacteria; order Burkholderiales; family Burkholderiaceae_D; genus Pernthalerella. The sequence goes on along the minus strand of CAIQLE010000221.1, from coordinate 1,558 downwards.
CGTACTGAAAAAAACCGTCGGGATACGCCTCGATCCTGAACAGGAATACGAAGGTGCTGATCTGTCGATACACAATATCACTGCAACGCCTGAGCGTGAGGTCAGCTGGTGATGTGCAAATGATCTGAATGAAAATTCATTCAGAAATCTGACGCAAATCTAAACAAAGCCTGTGTGCCTCTATGAGGTATGCAGGCTTTTTTTAAGGTCTAGTGAATGAAAGCCGAAGGGTTTTCCATCCTTGTGCTGCGCCAGATCAGCAAAGAAAAATTTTAAGGTGTGTGACACTGTAGGAAAGGCGATGTCGGCCCAGGGAATCTCAGATTCTTTGAACAACTTCACTTCCAGGCTTTCTATGCCTGCGGCAAAATCCAGATCAAGCAGGCGTGCACGATAAAACAAATGGACCTGATGGACATGCGGCACATTCATCAGAGTGAACAGTTCTTGAAGTTCAACCCGCGCACCCGCTTCCTCTTCGGTTTCTCTCGAAGCAGCATCGGTCGTGGTTTCATTGTTTTCCATGAAGCCGGCCGGCAGCGTCCAATAGCCTTTTCTTGGTTCGATGGCGCGTCGGCACAATAATACTTGCGCATGCCCGCCTTCATCCCATAAAGGAATGCTGCCCACTACCATCTTGGGGTTCTGATAATGAATCGTGCCGCAATGGTCGCAAACATAGCGCAAGCGATTGTCGTCAGGCGGCACGATGTGTGAAACAGATTGTCCGCAGTCGGAGCAGAAATTCATACAGATTTAGCAGGAGGGTGAGTGCGCAAAATATTTCTTTGCAGGTGAGTTTGAGTTTAACACCAGCCTGCTTGAGTGAATCAGGTTTGCATTGCAATGCGATACGCGGTACTATCTTTGTCTCAGACGCGGGGTGGAGCAGTCTGGCAGCTCGTCGGGCTCATAACCCGAAGGTCACAGGTTCAAATCCTGTCCCCGCAACCAGTTTTAAAGGCCCGGATCCCAGATCCGGGCCTTTGCGTTTCAGGCCTTGTCATTCAAAGCTCGTGCGTTGCCCGCCAATTGCGGCCATCCTCTTGGGGCAATGACAAGCCCGTGGAAGTGCCCTATAATCCCGCGCAATGTGGTTTGGTTGCGGCGCTCTGATTCGCTGGCAGCCATTTAAAATCACCAGTCTTACCGGCGCATAGCACGCCAGTGGCCCCCAAAAAAATCTACAATCCGGCCGCTGGATCGCCAGCATCACCCCATTAGTCTGTTTCTGCCTGCCTCTTCGTTGATGCAGGTCCTGAATTTAAGCTGCTCCCTGCAACCAAACCTTACGACAAGAATCGTAGATGAATACCGTTGAGGCGAAAAAAATCCTCGAGACTGCACTGCTGTGCACTCATGAGGCATTGTCAGTCAATGAACTGAAAAAACTGTTTAACGAGCCGTCCGAGCTGGAAGGCGAGGATGTAATTGATGGCGACGCCATCAAGTCCATGCTCGAAACGCTGGGACAGGAATGGGCTGATCGCGGTGTTGAGCTAGTGCATTTATCCACCGGCTGGCGTTTTCAGAGCCGCGCAGGGATGAAGCATTATCT
>CAIQLE010000220.1 GCA_903872555.1 uncultured bacterium | reverse complement strand
TGCCATGGTCTGGGTTTCCAGCCAGAGTTCGATATCGACCAGTTCCTTGATCTGTGCCAGAAACCAGGGATCGATCTTGGTCAGCTGATGCACTTCTTCCTGCGTGAAGCCCTGGGCAAAGGCATCGCCCACATACCAGATGCGCTCAGGACCAGGCTCACCCAGTTCCTCTTCAATCACTTCACGATCGGTGGTTTTTTCATTCATGCCATCGACGCCGACTTCCAGACCGCGCAAGGCTTTCTGGAAAGATTCCTGGAAAGTGCGGCCTATGGCCATCACTTCACCCACCGATTTCATCTGCGTTGTCAGATGACTGTCGGCAGCTGGGAATTTTTCAAAAGCAAAACGCGGGATCTTGGTGACGACATAATCAATCGAAGGCTCGAAGGATGCAGGCGTTGCACCGCCCGTGATTTCATTGCGCAATTCATCCAGCGTGAAACCCACCGCCAGTTTGGCAGCGACTTTTGCAATCGGAAAACCGGTTGCCTTGGATGCCAGTGCAGAGGAACGCGAGACACGCGGATTCATTTCAATCACGATCATGCGGCCGTCTTCAGGGTTAACTGAAAACTGCACATTCGAACCGCCGGTATCCACACCAATTTCACGCAGCACCGCTAGCGAGGCGTTACGCATGATCTGGTATTCCTTGTCCGTCAGGGTCTGCGCAGGAGCCACGGTGATGGAGTCACCGGTGTGTACGCCCATAGGGTCAAGATTTTCAATCGAGCAGATGATGATGCAGTTGTCGTTCTTGTCGCGCACGACTTCCATCTCATACTCTTTCCAGCCCAGCAGCGATTCTTCAATCAGCAGTTCCGAGGTGGGCGAAGCTTCCAGACCGCGCTTGCAGATCGCCTCAAATTCTTCAGCGTTATACGCAATGCCGCCGCCACTGCCGCCCATCGTGAATGAGGGACGAATAATGGTGGGAAAGCCCACATCTTTTTGCACTGTCCATGCTTCATCCATGGAATGCGCAATCCCGGAGCGCGCCGAGCCCAGACCGATCTTGGTCATGGCATCTTTGAATTTGGAACGGTCTTCTGCTTTGTCAATCGCTTCCGGTGTGGCACCGATCAGTTCGCAACCGTATTTGGTCAGCACGCCATGACGATGCAAATCGAGCGCACAGTTGAGTGCTGTCTGTCCACCCATGGTGGGCAGAATCGCATCCGGTCTTTCTTTGTCGATGATGCGCTCAACCACTTGCCAGGTGATAGGTTCGATGTAAGTCACATCGGCCATCTCCGGGTCCGTCATGATGGTGGCCGGATTGCTGTTGACGAGAATGACTTTATAGCCTTCTTCGCGCAAAGCCTTACAGGCCTGCGCTCCTGAGTAATCGAATTCACAGGCCTGACCAATAATGATCGGGCCGGCGCCGATAATGAGGATGCTCTTGATATCGGTACGCTTAGCCATGAGTGTGTTTCTCCATCATCGCCACAAAGCGATCAAACAAAGGGGCGATGTCATGCGGACCGGGCGACGCTTCAGGGTGACCCTGGAAACAGAAAGCCGGCTTGTCAGTTCGGGCAAAACCCTGCAGCGAACCATCGAACAGCGAGACATGCGTGACGCGGCAATTCGCAGGCAGGCTGGACTGATCAACTGCGAAGCCATGGTTCTGTGAAGTGATCATCACTTGTTTGGTATCGAGGTCTTGCACCGGATGATTGGCACCATGGTGACCAAACTTCATCTTCAGTGTTTTTGCGCCCGAAGCCAACGCCATGATCTGGTGCCCCAGACAAATGCCAAAGGTGGGAATGCCACGCTCGATCAGATCACGTGCAGCTGTAATCGCATAATCGCAAGGCTCAGGATCACCCGGGCCGTTCGACAGGAAAATACCATCCGGATTCAGGGCTAGCGCATCGGCGGCGCTGGCTTGTGCCGGCAACACAGTGACCTTACAGCCACGAGATGCGAGCATGCGCAGAATGTTGTACTTCACACCGTAGTCGAAAGCGACCACATGGAATTTAGCCTGAGTCTGTGTGCCGTAACCGGAACCCAGCGCCCATTCGGTCTGATTCCATTCGAAAGCTGTTTTGGTAGACACTACTTTGGCCAGATCCATGCCCGCCAGACCCGGAAAGGCACGCGCCTGTTCCAGGGCTATTGCTGCTTTGGCAGCGGGGCCGGCGATGATGGAACCGCCCTGAGCGCCTTTTTCGCGCAGTATGCGCGTCAGCTTGCGAGTGTCTATGCCGGCGATGGCCACAATATTCTCAGCCTTCAGATAGTCCGACAGACTTTGTGTGGCGCGGAAATTTGATACCTGCAGTGGCAGATCACGAATGATCAGACCGGCCGCATGGACTTTCGAAGATTCGACGTCTTCCGGATTGACGCCGGTATTGCCTATATGGGGGTAAGTCAGAGTAACGATCTGTCGGCTGTAGCTGGGGTCGGTCAGGATTTCCTGATAGCCCGTCATCGAGGTGTTGAAAACAACTTCCCCGCTGGTCTGGCCAGCTGCGCCTATGGAATAGCCCTGAAACAGGGTGCCATCCGCGAGTGCGAGTATGGCCGGCGTGGTTTGGGCCGTAAAAAATGGCGGCAAGGGTAACTCCTGAGTTGTTACCGCCGCTAGTCGTCTGCTACCTTTAGTCATCCTGCATCCGGTGCGGAAGCAGGAAAAGTAACGATACAGGCGTGATTTGAAGAGGATCTGCGCGGGCGGCGGCGGATTAAGTTAAACCTTGCGATTATAGCTTGAAGCACTACCCTCGGGCAACCTGAGGCTGGGGTCTCACATAGAGCAAGTAAGCACCAACCAAGCTGGGGAAGGGCCCGATGAATCAGCAGCCCACCCCGCCCGCATTGCCAAATCAAGAACAATAATTACAGACCCAGCGCTGCGATACCTGCCTTGGCGATCTGCGCATCTTCATTCGACTTCACACCCGAAACGCCCACCGCGCCGACACAATCACCGCCGGCCATCACTGGCACGCCGCCTTCGAGCAGGCCGTCGATATTTGGGGCTGACAGGAAAGAGTAACGACCATTATTGATTACATCTTCGTAAATCTTGGTTTCGCGCTGACCCAGTGCTGCCGTACGCGCTTTGGAAGGAGCGATTGAGGCCGAAACCGGCGCTGCGCCATCCATACGCTGCAACCACAAGAGATTACCGCCATCATCAACAATCGCGATTGTCACTGGCCACTTGTTGGCGAGGGCTTCGGCTTCAGCGGCAGCAGCGATTGTTTTGACATCGGCCAGGGTCAGGGCTTGTTTGGAACGCATGGTTTAACTCCTGTTATTCTTAAAAAGGGCGAATTGTACGACAAGTCTTTTTCATATGAATGACACGCAATCACGCAAAATTTTCACCGTTCACCTGTGAAACTTTGACAGAGCTGTCTTGATCCCGTACATTCCGTTCATCTTTTGTTATCAACGGTAAAACACTTGCCTGAATTGCACCAACACCAACGCACCGCCTCATTGCAGGCCAAGCTACGTGCAGCCCCGCTTGCGGCCGCACTGGTAGCTGCGCTGTGTTGCCCCCTGATTCAGGCTCAGGAATCGCCAGAGCCTAACCGCTTCCTCGCTCGCATCAGCAGCTTTACTGACCGCGCAGCCAATCTGGCGATTGAATCCATGTCCCTGATTGGCATTCATTACCAGCGCGGCGGTTCCTCACCCGAGAATGGCCTTGATTGCAGCGGACTCGTGCGTTATGTATTTAGACAGGCAAATGGTACTGAGTTGCCCCGCACTTCGGCAGAAATCAGCAAAGTCGGCGAACAAGTCGACAAAAGTGACCTGCAACCCGGTGACCTGGTGTTTTTCAATACGCTCAAGCGCACTTTCTCTCACGTAGGCATCTACCTCGGCGACAATAAATTCATACACGCACCCTCTTCCGGTGGCTCTGTGCGCATAGAAAGCATGGATCTCTCTTACTGGAAGCAGCGCTTCAACGGCGCACGCCGGATTGAAGCCAAAGAAGGCGGCAACTAATAAGCAGTTAAGGTTGTTCTCGCTTCGCCTTTAAACGTTGCCTGATCTCCGTCATCATCGCCAGCGTCGCTTTCTCGCCCGCAGCTATCGCCACATTCCGGTTCTGAAAATCATTGCTCTTCATCGTCGCCAGTTCGGGACGGATGACGATATCCGCCTGCTTGAGTTCATGATGATTCAGGCTCTGACCCATGATAGAAAAGGTTTGCAGCAAAATATCCAGGGTGGTTGACGCCACCTGTGCATCCGGCTGAGCCGATATATTCACAGCAATCACAAAATCGGCGCCCATCTTGCGCGCAAAGCTGACCGGAACGG
>CAIQLE010000219.1 GCA_903872555.1 uncultured bacterium | reverse complement strand
ATTTATCTTATGAGCGCACTCTTTGTGAGTGGATTACTCCTATTCCCAGTGCTTGCTCCGATTTTTTACTGATCGATCATGAAAAGTCTTTCGATACTTGTCATCCTACTCGGTGCTCTCATTGGCACCCAAGCAGCATGGGCCAAAGCTCAGACCGTGTCCCTGACCATACCGACTATGGATTGTGCTACCTGCCCGATCACGATCAAAGTAGCGTTGATGAAAGTACAGGGTGTCTCCAGCGCGAAGGTCAGCTACGCCCGACGCGAGGCAGTTGTCGTCTTCGATAACGAAAAAACCAGCCTTGATGAATTGAAAAAAGCCACCACGGAAGCTGGCTATCCTTCATTCATCAAAATGACGCTGAACTGAAGCGCCGAAGCAGCATCCACTTAAGCAATCGGCAACGCCGTCTTGTACTTCACCTGCTTCAATGCAAAGCTCGATTTAATGTTCTTGATACCGGGGATACGCGTAAGGTTCTCGAGTATGAATTTCTCCAGCGCCTGCAAATCCGGCACGACGATGCGCAGCAGATAATCTTCATCACCCGTCATCAGGTAGACCTCCATCACTTCATCGAAGTGACTGACTGCCTGCTCAAACTTTTCCAGCGCCTTCGCTTCTTGCTTCTCCAGCGAGACACGCACGAACACATTCACCTTCAAACCGAGTGCATGCGCATCAACCAGCGCAACGTAGCTGGAGATCACGCCTTCGTTTTCCAGCCGCTTCACACGTGCCAGCGTGGGTGACGGGGACAGACTGATCTTTGCAGCCAGTTCTACGTTGGTTAGGCTGGCGTCCCGCTGCAACTCCCTCAAAATCCTAAGATCTGTTATATCAAGATTATCCATTGCATTAATTCAATAAGTTTTAATTTCACAGCATTTTATGCTGTTTATAAATCAATACAAGGTATTTTTCAGCAGCACCTGCGGAGGAAATAAGGTTAACTTATCAGCATCAAAAACAATCCGACAGACAGAATTCGCATGAACATGATCACCGCCGAACATCTGCTTAAAGCACCCGATACCGATACGCAGGAAACAGAGGAATGGATCGCTTCACTGCGCTCCGTTCTCGAGCATTCCGGCCCCGAGCGTGCACGTTTTTTACTGACGAAACTCACAGCGGCTGCGCGCGAAGCGGGACTGGACTGGCGTGACGCACGCATCACGCCGTATGTGAACACGATACGTGTGCAGGATGAGCCGGCCTATCCCGGTGGTTCGGATGCACTAGCTATTGAAGAAAAACTGGCCGGTATCATGCGCTGGAATGCGCTGGCGATGGTGGTGCGTGCGAACCGCGCTTACGGTGAACTCGGCGGCCATATCGCCAGTTACGCCTCAGCCGCTGACTTGTTCGAGGTCGGGTTCAATCATTTCTTTCGGGCGCGCAGTGAAGATACGGCTGGCTTCGGCGGCGATCTGATCTACTTTCAGCCGCATTCGGCACCGGGCATTTACGCACGCGCCTTTCTCGAAGGCCGTCTCAATGAAGACAATCTATCGCACTACCGTCAGGAGATCAGTGCTACCGGCGCGAACGTTCAAGGCTTGTCGTCCTACCCTCACCCATGGCTGATGCCGGACTTCTGGCAATTCCCTACCGGCTCAATGGGACTCGGCCCTATCAGTGCGGTGTATCAGGCGCGCTTCATGCGCTATCTTGAACATCGCGGACTAATGGCTATGCAGGACCGCAAGGTGTGGGGCGTGTTTGGCGATGGCGAAATGGATGAACCGGAATCGCTGGCGGCGCTGTCTTTGGCCTCGCGCGAGAAACTCGACAACCTCGTATTCGTCATCAACTGCAACCTGCAACGACTCGACGGACCGGTGCGCGGTAATGGCCATATCGTCGATGAACTCGAGACCCTGTTCGGTGGTGCAGGCTGGAATGTGATCAAGCTGCTGTGGGGCTCCGACTGGGACCCACTGTTTGCACGCGACACCCACGGTGAACTGGCCGATGCCCTCAGCAGCACCGTTGACGGCCAGTTGCAAACCTTCGCTGCGAACGATGGCCCTTTCAATCGCGAGCACTTCTTCGGCCAGACGCCGGAACT
>CAIQLE010000218.1 GCA_903872555.1 uncultured bacterium | reverse complement strand
GGCGGAGTGCCGGAGCTCTGCACGATCTCAGGCAATCAGGCCTTGCAGGCTGGCGCTGGCGGTCTCGCCTATGCGGGCAAGAAAATCCGTGGCCAGCTCGCTGGAGAAACGCTGGGCGTCTGGCGAGCCCAGCACCAGCAAGCCAAAACTTTTTTCACAACCCGATTTACGCAGAGGTAAAAGCGCAATCGATTGCATACTCGATGCATCATCCAGCCAGCTGACGCCCGGCTTGCCTGCGCTGGGGCCGCACCAGGGTGCTTGTTGCTGATCAGCGTAGCTGCGGGCCTCGGATGTGTCGGACTCGGTGAACCATTGTCCGGCATGATCTGCTGCGACATCCCACAGACGCAATGAGGCAGCCGGCACCCCAAAGCTTTCGCGCATGGCTAACAGCAAACTGTCAGGCAGTGCTGACTTGTCATCGGCGCTGAGCAATTGCAAATTCCATTCGTGGAAATTGCTCATGATGGTGTCGTTATTGCCTGCAACTCGCGTCAGGCCTGCCAGTTTCAGTTCGAGTTGCCTGATTTTTTCGCGCAATATTTCTACCTGACGTTCATGCAGCGACACGGTGCGCCCACCCAGCATAGTGGTCAGCTTCAGATCAGCGATCAGCTCAGGGTGATGTTCGAAAAAATCAGGATGATCTTCGAGAAAAAGAGCAACCGTGTTGGCGTCGAGCTTGGAAGTCATGGAATTTTAGTGTGATCAGTAATGAATCAAGGTGCCTGCATGCCGAGGGTCTGACTGAAGGCCTCGGCAACCCGACCCTGTCTGGATCAGGCCTGAAGTCTCAGCAGAGGAATCAGACTGAATTTTAGTCCGCTCAGCTACAGTGACGGCAGTTTAGCGCTTTGTCGCCTTTGTCGCTTTGAATTTTAAGCTTTGCGCACGGCAGGCAAGGGCTGAGCTGCAGGCAAAAAAATGGCACCCGAAGGTGCCAGAAAAACACAGAGGAGATTGCATTGACGGTAAAACAGCGGGCTGGCAACGACTTATCCAGCCCATTCAATCCAAGCCTGCCAACGAAACAAGGACTGAATTCAGTGCGGGCTCAAGCGCCCGTGTTCATCAGAATATGTGACGTATGCCGAGATTGAAGGCTTTGTCACCAGTGCCTGGTTCAGAGTTATTGCCAACCTTGTAGGTTGCGCCACGTTTGTTATCGATGCGAGCCCAGGCGGCATAGAAATTCGTGCGTTTCGACAGCTCATAGGTATAGCCAAGTGCTGCCTGATTCGCATCCTGATTCAGGGTGCCGCGATCGTCCTTGTTGATATAGGAAGCGATGAAGGTATGTTTGCCAAATGGAACGGTGGCACCAATCAAGACATCACGAGTTTTGCCATTGGCAAGCGCATCGTTATCGGCATACGCGGCAAACAGTTTGGCTACCTTGAAATCCCAGTTGGCTGCCAGCATGACGCTGGAGAGATTGTCGGTATCGGCCGCATTATTTTTGCGGTAATAGGCCAGACGAACATTCACAGGATCCATGCTATAGCCTACCGATCCGCTGACGACGCTGGAGCCGCCATTGACGCCGGCAACTTCGCCGAATCCATAGGCAAGTTCACCACTGAAATTATTGAAGACCGGAGAAGCATATTTGACTGCATTGTTCATGCGAATTGCGCGGTCGGGTTCAACGGCAGCCAGTGGCAGCATCAGATTTTGTGACGCGCCAGCCATGCCGGCAGCGAAAGGATCTGCCACTTGGCTCAGGGTCAGGAAGTAGGCTGTGTACTGACGACCCAGAGTCAGGGTGCCCCAGTCATTTTGCAGGCCTACGAAGCTTTGGCGGGCGAATGCGGTGTTGGTTTGGTTAAAGCCGCCTGCGTCGGCAGCAATACCGGTCTCGAGTACAAACAAGGCCTTCAGGTTGTCACCCAGATCTTCGGTGCCTTTAAAGCCCAGTCGGGTGCCGGATTGAGCGCCGCTGGTCAATTTGTTTACTGCGCCTGCCGTGCCGCCAGTCTCGCGGACCAGACCCATATCCACAATTCCGTAAATATTGATCGCTGAATCTGCGTAAGCGGCACCGGAAAAGGCGCTGGCAAGGGCCAGCGCGACAACTGACTTTTTCATGATTTCCATCCCCAATTGAAAGTTTGATCGTGCAATCCGCGCGTGTCGGATAAGGAAACAATAATTTCTAAAATGGAAACCACATGAAGATCGGTGATGCCGGTTTTTGCTAATTTGGCAAAGCGTGGTTGATTTGCACGCAGTGTTGTTTTATTAACACCTTGACCCGTTGACTCGACCGACCATAAGCACCAGAGTTTTACTTTTGATAACTTATGGCCGAACCCTTCAATGGCGAACCGAGAGGAATTGCTGATCATCCGCGCCGCGCGTGCAGGTCAGGCTCATGCGCAGCTCGCGCTGGGCAAACGCTATTTGTTTGGCAGTGCCAGCCTGCCTCAGAGCCATGCGACCGCTTTGCATTGGCTCGAAAAAGCGGCTGAACAGAACCAGCAAGAAGCCTGGATGCTCATAGGCGAGCATGTACCCTTCGAAATAGCACGCCAGTCAGCTGAGCCGCTGAAGGTGACGCTCTGGTATGAACGTGCCTTCGAGGGCGGGTCGGCGCGTGCCGGACTGGTGCTGGCGATGTTGGTTTTCAGTCTTTGGGGGCATGCGGACAATTTGCTCAGGCAGAAGGGCTTGCGCTCTTTGCAAATGGCGGCGGAAGCCGGGCTGGCTGATGCGCAGTGGCTGCTGGCCCAGCAGCTAGGGGCGCGCGAACTGAACGCTCAGGTCAAGACTCAGGACATGTCGCCTCAGGCCAGACAGCGCCGTGACGCTGCGCTTGACTGGGCGGCAAAAGCCGCCAGAGGCGGACTCGCCGAAGCTCAGCAGGCACTGGCAGACTATGCATGGGCGCAGATGGATTAT
>CAIQLE010000217.1 GCA_903872555.1 uncultured bacterium | reverse complement strand
GCATTCATCAATACGGCGCTGGTTGTCGGGCTGGGCGAAATGGGAGATAAAACTCAGGTGCTGGCACTCTTGCTGTCGGTACGCTACCGCCGAAGCTGGCCTATACTCGCCGGAATTTTTCTCGCGACCCTGCTGACCATGGGTGTGACCTCACTGCTTGGCACCACGCTCTCGAATTTTCTGCCGACTTCACTGTTACGCTGGATATTGGTAGTGATGTTTTTTGCGGTCGCTGCCTGGACCCTGATACCGGAAGAGGATGAAGAGGAAGAAGACGTGCCTTTCAAGTCTTCCTCCAGTCTGGTGCTGACCGCTTTCATCACCTTCATACTGGCCGAGCTGGGTGATAAATCTCAGGTCGCGACCCTGGTGATGGCGGCCAAATATGGCGACTTCGGCATGGTGATGCTGGGTGCGACGCTGGGCGAGATGATCGCGATTTCACCGGCTGTTTTGCTGGGCAAGACCACGGCACAGTGGATACCGATGAAATGGGTCAGGATCGCCGCCGCCGTAATGTTCGCGGCACTCGGCGCATGGATACTGATTTTTGGATTGGAATAGATTTGTTCAATCCCAGCAAAGAAGAAGTCAGACAATTTTTTTGCGCCACCTGGCAAAAGGTACAGGCGCATCAGGTCCTGACGCCACTGGAAGCGATTGCGCGTGACTGGATACTGCAACATCCGGAATACGAACACGATCTGGCTGACGAAGTCGCAGCGCAGACTGCGGACTACGATATCGCCAAGGGACAATCGAATCCCTTTCTTCATCTGTCCATGCACCTGTCGATAGAAGAGCAGATTTCCATCGATCAGCCGCCTGGCATACGCGCAGGCTTCCAGCGACTGGCTGAACGTCTGGGCTCGGCTCACGAAGCACATCACGAGATCATGGAATGTCTGGGACAGATGTTGTGGACGGCGCAAAGAAATGGCACAGCGCCCGATGCGGCGCTTTACATAGAATCTGTGCAAAGACGCGCACAGGCATAAAAAAACCGCGGCAAGCCGCGGTTTTTTTATGAAGTCAGAGAACTTACTTGCGTACGACCAGCGCGCCCGGCAGGCTGGCGATATAAGCAGAGATGTCTTTGATTTCAGCGTGCGACAAAGGCTTGGCCATGCCGCCCATGATCGCGTTGCCACGTCCATTGGCACCACTCGCACCACGCTGATAAGCCACCAGCGCATGTTCAATGTAGTCAGCATGCTGACCAGCCAGTTTTGGATAGCTCGCATCGATAGGGCTGCTCAGGTCAGCACCGTGGCAGGATGCGCAATTGTACTTCTGTACTGCAGCTTTACCGGCTTCGATATCAGCGGCAAAGACGTTCGCAGACAGTGCCAGAGTCAGTAAGACGAATAGCTTTTTCATGAAAGACTCCTGATTATTTCTGCTGTGCGTAATAAGCGGCGACATCAGCGATGTCCTGATCGGACAGGCCACCGGCTATACCTACCATGGTCGGATGCTTGCGTTCACCTTTTTTGTAGGCGTTCAAAGCAGAGACGAGGTATTTTTCAGATTGTCCGCCGAGCATAGGCACGCGATACACCTCAGGGAAGCTCGCCTTGTAACCAGGGATGCCGTGGCAACCGACGCACATGGCGACTTTATATTTAGCGGCATTGGCGTCGCCTTTGACGTCAGCGGCTGCCGACACCTGAGCTACTGTCGCCAGCGCGAGTAGAGCAAAGAGTTTTTTCATAATAGCTGGGTAGTTAATTCAAAACGGTCTCATCGGACAGAGGGTTCAGAGAACACCAACACTATAAATAGGTTGCCCCGCCGCATAGCGAGCGAGATTTTAACCGAATAAGTAAGGGGAGTCCATTTTCACAAGCTTTTCGAAGGTGCAAGCCGGTCTTCCTTGCTGGCCTCGTTTATACTGAATTCTCTTTTCCAGTCGCCTCAGCCGAATGAATCAACCAAAACGCTTCCAGGGTTCCGAACAATACGTCGCTACCCATGACCTGAAATTAGCTGTAAATGCCGCTCTCACCCTGCAAAGACCGCTGCTGATCAAGGGCGAGCCTGGTACGGGCAAGACCATGCTGGCCGAAGAAGTCGCCGCAGCGCTGGAGATGCCACTTTTGCAATGGCATATCAAATCGACTACAAAAGCACAGCAAGGTCTGTATGAATATGACGCCGTCTCCCGTCTGCGTGATTCGCAACTGGGAGATGAACGGGTCAAGGATATTCACAATTACATCGTGCGCGGCGTGCTCTGGCAGGCCTTCACGGCTGATGAGCCGGTCGTGCTGCTGATCGATGAAATCGACAAGGCCGACATAGAATTTCCAAATGACCTGCTGCGCGAGATCGATCGCATGGAATTTTATGTGTATGAAACGCGCGAAATGGTGCGTGCCAAACACAGACCACTGGTAATCATCACTTCTAACAACGAGAAAGAACTGCCGGACGCCTTTCTGCGCCGCTGCTTCTTCCATTACATTAAATTCCCGGAAAAAGAGACGATGCAGCAAATCGTCGATGTGCATTTCCCGACCATCAAAAAAGATCTGCTGGCACAGGCACTGCAGACTTTCTTTGAAGTGCGTGAGATACCCGGGCTGAAGAAAAAACCCTCTACTTCGGAATTGCTCGACTGGCTGAAGCTTTTGCTGGCCGAAGACATTCCACCCGAAGCCCTGCGCAGCAAGGACCAGAAGAGCATCGTCCCGCCCCTGCATGGCGCCTTGCTCAAGAACGAGCAGGATGTACATCTGTTCGAGCGACTGGTCTTTATGTCGCGTACGAATCGCTAAACCCATCATCCGCTTCCTGCCATGCTGATCGACTTTTTTTTCACGCTCAAGAGCGCGAAGATACCGGTCTCCATCAAAGAATTTCTGGTGCTGCTGGAAGCACTGGACAAGCAGGTGATCGCGCCTTCGCTGGATGATTTTTATTATCTGGCGCGCACCACCATGGTCAAGGATGAGGCGAATTTCGATAAATTCGATCAGGCATTTGGTTTGTACTTCCATGGCATTCAGACACTGTTTGAAAAAATGCCTGAGATTCCGCTCGACTGGCTGGTCAAGCGCATGCAGCGCGAACTCACGCCTGAACAAAAAGCCCAGCTGGAAAAATTTGGCTACGACAAGCTGATGGACAGGCTCAAAGCGCTGATGGAAGAACAGAAAGGCCGGCATGAAGGCGGCAATAAATGGATAGGCACCGGCGGCACCTCGCCTTTCGGTCATGGCGGCACCAATCCTGAAGGCATACGCATAGGCGGCGAAGGCGGCCAGCGCAGTGCAGTCAAAGTATGGGAAACACGTGCCTATCGTGATTACGACAGCGAACGCGAGCTCGGCACACGCAACATCAAAGTCGCTTTACGTCGCCTGCGTAAATTCGCACGCGATGGTGCAGAAGATGAGCTGGCACTGGACGACACCATACGGGCCACCGCCAATAATGCAGGCTGGCTGGACCTGAAGATGCGGCCCGAGCGCAAAAATAAAGTCAAAGTGCTGATGCTGATGGATGTGGGCGGCAGCATGGATGATCACATTGCTCGTGCAGAAGAATTGTTTTCAGCGGCGAAAACTGAATTCAAGAATATGGAATTCTTTTATTTCCATAACTGTGTGTATGAAACGCTATGGAAAAATAATCGCCGCCGTCACGCAGAACGCTTTGCCACCTGGGATATTTTGCGTAAATATCCCTCTGACACCAAGCTGATTTTCATAGGCGACGCCACCATGAGTCCGTATGAGATCGTGCAGCCCGGCGGCTCAGTCGAATACAATAACGAAGAAGCAGGCGCGGTCTGGCTGCAACGCTTTATCCACCAGTTCCCGAAATTCGTCTGGCTCAACCCCGAGCCTGAAGGGCTGTGGCAATACCGGCAATCCGTAGCCATCATCCGTCAGCTGATGAGCAATCGCATGTACCCGGTCACGATGGAAGGTCTGGACAGAGCGATGCAAATGCTGTCGAAATAATCCATCAGTCGCTTTAAATTCATTAGAATTCACGAAATTTTTGCCCATCAGTGGCTCAACTCTTAGCAATTACCTATTCTTAATCTGGCATGGCAAGCAAAAAACCCGAATACAGCGAATCATCCATACGTGTCCTCAAAGGACTGGAGCCGGTCAAGCAACGTCCCGGCATGTATACCCGTACCGAAAATCCGCTGCACATCATTCAGGAAGTGATCGATAACGCTTCCGATGAAGCGCTCGGCGGTTACTGTAAAAATATACTCGTCACCATGAACACGGATGGCAGTATCAGCGTCGAAGATGATGGCCGTGGTATTCCTGTCGGTCTGCATCCGGAAGAAAAAGTACCGACCGTGGAAATCGTTTTCACGCGTCTGCATGCCGGCGGAAAATTCGACAAAGGTTCCGGCGGAGCCTATGCATTTTCAGGCGGTCTGCACGGTGTCGGTGTCTCAGTAACGAATGCACTGGCATTAAAACTCGACATCACCGTCTGGCGCAAAGATGATTCCGGCAAAAGTGTTCACACCATAGGCTTTGCCGGTGGTGATGTGGTCTCTAAACTGAAATCGCGCGCTCCTGAAAAAGACGAAAAAAAATCCGGCACCCGCGTCACTGTCTGGCCCGATCCTAAATATTTTGATTCTCCTGTCATTCCGGTCAGCGAGCTGCAGCGCCTGCTGCGTTCCAAAGCCGTGTTGCTGCCCGGTGTGCGTGTCACCTTCACTCAGGCCAAATCAGGCGAATCTCAAAGCTGGTTATATGAACAGGGCTTGCGTGGTTATCTGAATGAAGCACTGGCACAGAACAGTGGCGGGGCTACGCTGATACCGCTGTTCGAAGGCGAACAATATGCAACGGCCGAAGCTGATGGCTTTGCTGAAGGCGAAGGTGCCGCATGGGTAGTGGCGTGGACGGAAGACGGCAATGTGGTACGCGAATCCTATGTGAACCTGATTCCTACACCCGCCGGTGGTACGCATGAATCGGGTTTGCGTGAAGGCCTGTTTGGCGCAGTCAAGAGCTTCGTAGAAATGCACTCGCTCTTGCCCAAGGGCGTCAAGCTGCTGCCAGAAGATGTATTTGCACGCACCTCCTTTGTGTTATCCGCCAAAGTATTGGACCCGCAATTTCAGGGGCAGATCAAAGAACGCCTGAACTCACGCGATGCTGTGCGACTGGTCGCGGGTTACTCACGCACCTCGCTGGAGCTGTGGCTGAATCAGCATGTGGATTACGGCAAAAAACTGGCTGAACTCGTCATCCGTCAGGCGCAAAGCCGCTTGCGCTCTGCGCAAAAAGTCGAGAAGCGTAAATCCTCAGGCGTGGCTGTGTTGCCGGGCAAACTGACCGACTGTGAATCGACTGACCTGACGCGCAATGAAATTTTTCTGGTCGAGGGTGACTCTGCCGGCGGCTCGGCCAAGATGGGACGTGACAAAGAATTTCAGGCCATCCTGCCGCTGCGCGGCAAAGTATTGAATTCCTGGGAAACGGAACGCGACCGACTGTTTGCCAACAATGAAATTCACGATATCGCCGTGGCGATCGGTGTGGATCCGCATAGTAAAAACGATGATCCGGATCTGTCCGGTCTGCGCTATGGCCGCATCTGCATCTTGTCGGATGCAGACGTCGATGGCTCGCATATTCAGGTCTTGCTATTGACGCTGTTCTTCCGTCACTTCCCTAAGCTGATTGCGCAAGGTCATATTCATATTGCACGCCCTCCTTTGTATCGTGTCGATGCGCCGGCACGCGGCAAAAAACCAGCGCAGAAAATTTATGCGCTCGACGATGGTGAACTGGAAGCCATAGAAGACAAACTGCGTAAAGATGGTGTGCGTGATGGTGCCTGGAGCATTGCCCGCTTCAAGGGTCTGGGTGAAATGAGTGCCGGACAATTATGGGAAACCACCATGAATCCCGACACCCGCCGTCTATTGCCTGTCGCGATAGGCGAGCTCGGCCTGAAAGCTTCCGAAGACCGCTTCACCATGTTGATGGGCAAAGGCGAAGCAGCAGCACGCCGTGCCTGGCTGGAAGAACATGGCAATGAAGTGGAAGCCGACATCTAATTTCGTATTGAGCCATCATGACTGAGCAAACCAATCTTTTTGAATCCGCCGCTGATGACAGTGGCGAAACCCTGACGCTGGCGACCTTCGCCGAACGCGCCTATCTGGACTACGCCATCTCGGTCGTTAAAGGCCGCGCACTGCCGGATGTCTGCGACGGCCAGAAGCCGGTGCAGCGACGTATCCTGTATGCGATGGACCAGCTCAAGCTGGACCCGGCTGCCAAGCCCCGCAAATCTGCCGCTGTGGTGGGTGACGTGCTGGGTAAACTGCATCCGCATGGCGACCAGTCGGTGTATGACGCCATGGTGCGCATGGCGCAGGATTTTTCACTGCGTTATCCGCTGGTGGACGGCCATGGAAACTTCGGTTCGCGCGATGGTGATGGCGCGGCAGCGATGCGCTACACCGAAGCGCGACTGACACCGATCTCGCGCCTCTTGCTCGATGAAATCGACATGGGCACGGTAGATTTCACTTCGAACTACGATGGCTCCAGCGAAGAACCAAAACTGCTGCCGGCACGCCTGCCCTTCGTCCTGCTGAATGGCGCCTCGGGTATTGCGGTCGGTCTGGCGACAGAAATTCCTTCCCATAATCTGACGGAAGTGGCGCAGGCAGCCGTCGCACTGATCAAGAATCCCAAGCTCTCGCATGAGGATCTGATGGACATGATTCCCGGCCCGGATTTTCCCGGCGGCGGACAAATCATTACCACAGCATCGGCCATCAGTGAGATCTATCAGCAGGGTCGTGGCAGCATCAAAGTGCGCGCGCGCTGGAAGATAGAAGAAATGGCACGCGGACAGTGGCAACTGGTAGTGACGGAACTGCCACCGGGCGCTTCATCGCAAAAAATTCTGGAAGAAATAGAAGAGCTCACCAATCCTAAAGTCAAGCTGGGCAAGAAGAGCCTGACCGCGGATCAGATGGGCAACAAACAAACCTTGCTTGCCGTGCTAGATACCGTGCGCGACGAATCCGGACGTGAAGCACCGGTGCGTCTGGTTTTCGAACCCAAGACCAAGAATCAGGATCAGGAAGAATTCAGCAATCTCTTGCTCGCGCATACTTCGCTGGAAAGCAATGTCAGCGTGAATCTGGTGATGATAGGCGCGGACGGCAAGCCCTGCCAGAAAGGTCTGGGATCAATCTTGCGCGAATGGACCGGTTTCCGTTTCGAGACTGTCACCCGTCGTACCCAGCACAGATTATCGAAGGTAGATGATCGCATACACATACTCGAAGGACGTGAAGCTGTCCTGCTGAATATCGACAAGGTCATCAAGATCATCCGCGAAGCGGATGAACCCAAGCCGGCCCTGATGACAGCGTTCAAACTGTCCGAGCGCCAGGCAGAAGACATTCTTGAAATTCGTCTGCGTCAGCTGGCGCGACTGGAAGCGATCAAGGTACAGCAAGAGCTGGCCGAACTGCGCAAGGAAAAAGCCACGCTGCAGGAGCTGCTCGACAATCCGGCTTCAATGAAGAAGCTGCTGATCAAAGAAATTGAAGCGGATGCCAAACAGTATGGCGACAAACGTCGCACACTGATGAAAGAAGCCGAACGTGCAGTCGCTGAACAAAAAGTGATTGATGAACCTGTCACCGTCATCATTTCGCAAAAAGGCTGGGTTCGTGCGCGTCAGGGTCATGGTCATGATGCGCAACAGTTCAGCTTCAAGGCGGGTGATTCGCTCTACAACACCTTTGAGTGCAGAACCACAGACAATCTGCTGGCCTTCGGCTCGAGTGGCCGCGTGTATACCGTCTCTGTCACGCAATTGCCAGGGGCGCGTGGTGATGGTGTGCCGCTCACCACCTTAGTGGAAGTGGAATCAGGTTCACGGCTGGTGCATTACTTTGTAGGCACAGCGGATACAGCTTTGCTGCTGGCATCGACGGCCGGCTATGGTTTCTCTGCCAAGGCAGGCGATATGGTGAGCCGACAGAAAGGTGGCAAATCATTCATGACGCTGGAAGCGGCGGATGAACCTCTGATGCCTTGTGTGATCGCCAAATCAGCGAGTGCAGTTGCCTGCCTCTCCGGCAATGGCCGCTTACTGGTCTTTGGCCTGGATGAAATCAAGAATCAGCCCGGCGGTGGCCGTGGCGTGATCATGATGGAGCTTGATGACGGTGAAAGCCTGCTGGCCGCTCAGGCCATCAGCAAAAAAGGTGTGCGCGTTATCGGTACAGCGCAACGCAGTGGCAAAGCACAAGAAGCGAATCTGACGGCCAGCGAACTGGCGCATCATTTTGGCAAACGTGCTCGCAAAGGCAAGTTACTCACTTCACGCATGAAAGCTACGCATCTGGAAGCACTGGGCTGAGCCCTCTTGCACATTCATGACTCACGGATCTTGATGGTATTTTTTCATGAAGATCCGTGATGAAGGCCTGACGCCTCATCAGCTTGAAATTCTGTACACGAAACTGCTTAGAACAAATTCAACTTCTTTATTTAGTCCCTCAAATAGCCGTCTTTGACATTGAAGTGAGGCAATGCGCTCTTTAGAATAAGCAATCTTGCTCATTCTAAAGCGGCCATGATTTTTTCTTCACGCATAAAGAAACGACGCTGTTTTTTCCTCACTTTTATTCTCATCAGCATTGCTGCTTCTTCCATAGCACCGGCAGCATCGGCGGCTGCAGCCATCACCGCATTGGATGCCAGCGTCAATGAACAAATCATCATGCTGCCCGTGAGTGTGAATGGCACAGCACTACAGCTGGAAACCACTTTATTCAAACCTCCGGGTGAAGGGCCGTTTCCTTTATTGCTCATGAATCACGGCAAAGATAAAGGCAAACCAATGCAGCAGCAGCGTGACCGCTTTTTATCTATGAGCCGTGAATTCGTGAAACGCGGCTACGCTGTCGCCGTGCCCATGCGCAAAGGTTTTTCCAGATCCACCGGAACCTACAGCGATCTCGGCTGCAATATGAAAGACAATGGCCAGATGCAGGCCGATGATGTGGAAGCGGCACTGACATCTCTAGTGCACTTACCCTGGGTTGATTCCAGTCGCATACTCGTCGCCGGTCAGTCTTATGGCGGCCTGGCGGCCATGGCATTTGGAACGCGTCATTTTCCCGGCGTTCGCGGTCTCTTGAATTTTGCCGGTGGCCTGCGCATCGATGGCAGCAGCTGTGACTGGAAGAGCTCACTCGTTACAGCGTTTGCCAGCTATGCCGCCAAGACCAGCTTGCCCAGTCTCTGGTTTTATGGCGCAAACGATAGCTACTTCGATCATCCTCTGGCACAGCGGCTGCAGGATGCCTATCAGTCAGCCGGTGGCGCTTCGCAATTGATTTCCTTTGCCAGTTTCAAATCCGATGCGCATGGCTTAGTAGGCAGCCGTGACGGTGTCACCATCTGGTGGCCGGAAACCGAGCGTTTTCTGAAACAGCTGGGCATGCCCTTTGATGACATTATCCCTGTCGCTGATTTACCGCGTCCACCTGCCAGCGGTTTCGCATCAGTGGGGAATATCAATGCCGTGCCTTATATGAACGATAAAGGTCGGACCGGTTATAAAGAGTATCTGTCGAAATCTTCCCCGCGCGCCTTCGCTATATCGGTTGCAGGCGCCTGGAGCTGGGCCGAAGAAGGTGATGATCCTTCCTCGCGCGCGCTGGCCGCATGTCAGACCAACAGCAAGTCAGCTTGTCAGCTGTATGCTATCGATGATGATGTGGTGTGGCGTGACAGCACGACTGCCGCACCCCCTTTAGCAGCCAGATAAATCAGGACACTGCCTGCAGACTGAGCGTAGCCAGTCTGGCCCTTAGGCTGTCGATATCCTTGCAGTCATGGCCGAGCACGATGCGCAGGCGCGTCCCTTCCTGCTGATTATTTAAACGAAACCGCGGCTGAAGGCCCAGCTCGGTTGCCAGCCGCTGTGCTGCCGGCAACTGATGCTCTGCATAGTCTATACGTGTGACCTGCACATTGAAGCGCTCATAGTTGGTCGCCCGTACAACGCGCCATGCTTGCGGCGGCAACAGATCGCGCAGACCGCGTGCAAATCCCGTCACACCATTCCCATTCACAAGTTCTATTTTTAATTGTGGCAGCATCGCTGTAGTTGAGCGCTCAGGCACAGCCATCGCTGCAGGTGCGTGCGTGGTGTGAACCAGTGCAGGCTCCACGGGATATTGCATCTGATAGACACCGGGGCCGATGGCTTCAAATCTGGCCTCTGCCGGCAGATTCGATGCAGACACCGCTGGCTGATGCTCAGCCTGCGCTGTGACCGGCGCTTGATGCGGTGTCTCCTGATTCAGCGCCTGAAGCTCCATGCGTGCCTGCTGGTTCTCAGGATCCATCTCCAGTGCCATAGCGTAAGCTGCACGTGCCTTGTCAGACTGTCCCTTCAACTGATACGCATGGCCGAGATTGGCATAGATGTGTGACTCAGGTCGGGACTGGCTTAAATCAATCAGCATGGCGATGGCACGGTTCAGATCACCGCTGGCAGCTATCAGTGCCGCCATGCCATTCATCGCCTCGGGGTGGGCGGGATGGATAGACAGCGCATGCAGGTAGGCTTGCTGAGCCTCGCTATATTTGCCTTGCAGATGCAATTGCCTGCCGCGCTGATATTCACTGTCCGCAGTCACCACCGTCAAACCCGTTTCCATCAAAGCCGGTTTGTCTTCATTGTTCGTAAAAACTGAGCAACCGGGCAGCAAACTACTGCAGAGCGCTATCCATAATACTGATCGGGCATGCATACGCTTCTCCTTTGATTTAGCGCCTGTCTCGTCAGGCCACTGCCTTACTATTCGAACTGTCTGCACTGCTGCTGCCTTAGCATCAAGCTGATGTAATAGGCAATTATTGACCCGTCATCGCTGGCAACAGAACACGATAAATCTGAATCATGGCTGGCCCCATCAACACCAACAGCAAGCTGGGGAAAATCATGAAGATGAGTGGCAAGAGTAATTTGACGGCAATTTTTGCAGCGTTTTCTTCAGCGCGCTGACGTCGTTTGGTACGCAAATTATCTGCGTGTACCCGTAAAGATGCCCCCATGCTGGTACCGAAGCGCTCTGCCTGTATCAGCATGGCCACCAGTAAATCAATATCCTCGACACCGGTGCGCAAGGCCAGATGCCGCAGCGCCATTTCTTTAGAAAAGCCATTCCGCAATTCCATCAGCACCAATTGAAATTCCTGCGCCAGTACCAGACTCTTGATGCCTATATCTCTGGCGACTCTGGACAAGGCCTGATCGAGACTAAGACCGGCCTCGACACAGATGATGAGTAAATCAAGGGCATCGGGAAAGCTCTCGAATATCTCAAGCTGCCGGACACTGATGGCGTGATTGAGTACGGCGTTCGGTAAGTAATAGCCTGCAGCAGCGATGATCACCAGCACGATGAAAATATGACTGGCACCTGAATTCAGCAAACTCGCATTCGCCGCAAAAAATACGATCAGTGGCAAGCCCAGCGCAAGCAGCGTCTTGGTACCAAAAAATAAGGTCGGCACCGAGGGGCCACGCCAGCCGGCATTGATGAAGCGTATCTTCATGGCTGAACCTTCCCAGCCCTCATTGGGCAGGGATAATTTGGCCAGCGGCCTGACTGTCTGCGCCAGTTTCTTTTGCCAGCGCTGGCTCAGACTGTCCGTCTGAACCGCATCGCTGAGCTTGACCTGTGCGATGCGTTGCCGAAATCGATCAGGAAACAATAGCCAGATGGCCAGTGTGGTGAGGCCGGTTGTAATACAAAACACCAGCATTAAAAATAGCAGCGACTGCACTGACATCATGACCTCCCTATTCCATCACCCGCAGGCGATGAATCATTCAAGCGCGAATCCTGACGATAGAGCGCATCCACAAGCCGCCCAGCAATTGCACGACGACGGCAATCATCAACAAAAGCTTGCCATCTTTATCTTCAAATAATCCATTCAGATAGCCGGGATTCAATACGCTCAGCAGCAATCCCATCGCGATAGGCAAAGTGAACAAGATCCAGCCTGACAAACGCCCTTCGGCCGATAGCGACCTCACTTGCCCCAGTAATTTCAGCCTTTCTCGTATCAGTGTGGCGAGATTACTCATCAGGTCAGCCAGATTGCCACCCGTCTCGCGCTGTATCAGAACAGCGATCACCAGAAAGCGCAGGTCATCCATGGGGACACGCTCAGCGAGTCTTTGCATCGCTTGCTGCAGACCCATGCCATAACTGATTTCATCTGACACGATGCGAAATTCACTGCAGATAGGCTCAGGCATTTCATCTGCCACCATTTGTAAAGTCGATGGCAGCGCATGACCGGCACGCAAGCTGCGCGCAATCAGATCAGCGGCTTCCGGCAATTGCAATTGCATTTTTTCAAGACGCTGAGTGCGCTGTCGCATCACTAAGAGATACGGCGTGATGGCACTGATGAATCCTGCCAGCAGCATAAAAAATAATCCTGGCAGCAGCCAGGCACCTGACAGCAAACCCAGACTGCCCGTCACGGCCGACATCATCAACAGTCGCCCCACATTCGATGCACTGCCTGCCTGCTGCAACTGTATATCCAGTGATTCCACCCAGGGCATTTTGCGCAAAGTCTGATCCCATGCGGCAGAGTCGGCCAGCTTACGTTCCTTGAGCAAGGAAATTCGCTTATCGCTGCTGTCCTGATTGTCTGTCATTGCATGTATACGGCGTTGGAAGCGGCGTGCCGCCTTGCTGCGGGTTGAGGCCCACCACTCCCACAAGGTGTCTACAGCCAGTGCCACGGCCAAAAAAATCAATACAGACACACCATAAAATAAGCTATCCATGGGGTGTTGCCTCCATTAAGCAGGACTGACTACAGGCTCATAAATCGATTCCGGCACCACAGTTCCAAACTCACGCAGGCGCTGTTCAAATTGCGGACGAACTCCGGTCGCGGTGAAATAACCCTTCACCTTGCCATCGGGTGCCACACCGGTGCGACGGAAGCAGAAAATTTCCTGCATGGTGACCATATCGCCTTCCATACCTGTTACTTCCTGCAGGCTGATCAGCTTTCGTGTGCCATCCGTCATGCGCGCTAATTGCGCCACCACGGTGATGGCTGAAGCAATTTGCTGACGCATTGCCCGCAGACCCAGACTGGCACCCGCCATCCCAATCATGTTCTCCAGCCGGGACAGGGCATCTCTGGGTGTGTTCGCATGGATGGTCGCGAGTGAACCTTCGTGACCAGTATTCATGGCCTGCAGCATGTCCAGGGCCTCGGCACCACGCACCTCACCAAGGATGATGCGGTCAGGGCGCATACGCAGTGCATTGCGCACCAGTGCCCTTTGTGAAATCTCACCCTTGCCTTCGATATTAGGCGGACGTGTCTCGAGCCTGACGACGTGGGGCTGCTGCAATTGGAGTTCTGCCGCATCTTCTATCGTGATGATGCGTTCACGTACAGGGATGAAACTCGACATCACATTCAGTAAAGTCGTCTTACCACTGCCTGTGCCACCCGAGATCAGTATATTCACCTTGGCCTTGGCGAGAGACTCCAACAGTTCGGCCATGGCCGGCGTGAGCGTATGGTGCGACAGCAGATCGTCTATTGTGAGTGGCTGCACTGAAAAGCGACGTATCGACAGCACTGGCCCGTCCAGCGTCAGTGGCGCAATGATGGCATTGACGCGCGAACCATCAGGCAGGCGCGCATCCACCATAGGACTAGATTCATCAATGCGCCGGCCTACGCGTGACACGATTTTTTCGATGATCTTCAGAACATGGGCATCATCATGAAAACTGATGTTGGTCAGCTCCAGTTTTCCTTTGCGTTCGACATATACACGATGATGTGAATTGACCAGAATGTCGGAAATACTGGCATCACTCATCAATGGCTCCAGAGGCCCCAGCCCTGTCATTTCAAACTGCATTTCCTGCACCAGTCTTCTGCGCTCAGACTGATTCACGACCATGCGCTCATCATCGAGTATTCGCTCTATCAGCAGTGAGAGTTCACGCTTGAACTGATCACCTGATAATTGCTGCAGACGCTCAAGATCAATTCTGTCAAAAATCACTTGATATAAATGTTTGCTGAGCGTCTTGAATGATTCGGTAGCAAATTCATCCTTCACATCGGATGGATAGGCCGCCGGAAGTACTGTCAGCTTTTCTCTGATAGTCCGATTCAGCTCGGGCTCTTTTCTCTCACTGTACATAAACAATTCCCCGATTTATTGTGTGATGGCGTGATTGCGAACGAACAGTCGGCGAATAATTCCAGGGCTGCTCACCAATGGCGCATCAATAAATGTATTGACGAGTTCGACGAAGGCTTTGGAAATATTGCTGCTGCGTGCCAATTGCAATACGGGTGTGCCCTGATTGATAGACTCACTAGCAATATCAAAATTATTCGGCACCAGCAGGGAAACTCTCTGACCGAGCGCGCTTTCCATATCGCTGATACTGATGCCGGAACCCTGGTCGTAACGGTTGGCGATTTGTTTTATCTTTTCCGCGCGATAACCTAAGGTGGAAAACATATCCAGCATACGGCGACCATTGCGCAGACAAGGCAGCGTCTGTTGTAGCACCGGACAAATAACATCACTCACATCTAGCGCCCGCAGCGTGACGCCATTAATCTGCCTGCCTACATCCAGCAAAATAAAATCGTAATGGTGTCTGGCTAATTGCAGAATGGCTTCTATCTGCTCAGGACGGATCACATCATCCGGATCCGGGTCGCTGGAGGCGGCAAGCACACCGAAACCAGGAGCAATTTGCAGCAGACTGGATTGCAGTAAATCAGCATCAAGCCGGCCTATCTGTGCACATAAATCTGACAGTGTCGTCGCAGGCTTAGCATCAGATAAAAACAATGCAGCATCACCGAACTGCAGGTTCAAGTCTATGAGCAGGGTTTTTTTCTGTCCAAGAAATGACAAGGCATGCGCCAGATTCGCTGCAATAAAGGTGGTGCCGGTTCCCCCTTTGCATGAAAGCAGAGAAATGATTTTTCCATCATGTCGCTGGGACTCACGCAACTTTCCCGTTATACGGACGATGGCTTTTTCAAGCTCTGCCTCTATCAGTGGTAGCCCGAGTACCTCTCTGACACCCATGCGCATTGCCGCTATCAGCAACTCTGGGGCTTGTACAGTTGCCAGTAAGATCACCGCAGCTTGCGGGTATTTGCTGGTCAGCTTGCTGAGTGCTTTCAGACTTTCCTGTTCCTCACCACTGGCATGAAAAAAGATGAGGTCAGGTTTGATGATGGCGCTGCCGTCATCAATTTTCAACATGCCCGGCATTTCATTGATGACGGCAATACCGGGTTTATGCGCAGCGCAGGAGCGGGCTACGGTGGCCTTGAGTTCATAGTTGTTGGAAAATATCAGGGCATTCATCATGATTCTCGCTTAATGGCCCACACCAATCGTGAAACTATTCAAGGGTGGTGGTGGCTCTTTAAAGGTATTCCTGTAGCGGTCTATGGTTTGCCGTCCACTCACTCCATCGATGCCATTCACAGGTGTATCCCCCCCTGCCTCAGGATGTAAGATCTGCTGGCTGCGCGTCAGGCGCACAGTCTCACCAAACTGGCTGTCCCATTGCGGTGTGCTGGGCACACAGGCCGTCAGACTGAGCAGCATGACTAGCAGTGATACTGGTCGCAAAGCCGATTGAAACTGTAGGTTCTTCATGCTGTACTCCCTTATTTCAATTGAAATCCGTCGGTAAAATCTTTGCCCGATGTTGTTCCTGATGCCGTACCTGAAGGAGTGCCCGTCGAATTATTCACCGGTGGATTTTGAGATGATTTCTTTGCTTCCGATCCTTCCAGCTTGCCATCGATGAAGAGCTCTTTGCGTGAAGGCTCAGCATAGGCATCGGTAGGCACACGATAATTTGCAGGCAGTGGTTTCACCAGACGCGGCGTGATGACAAAGACCAGCTCGGTTCTGTCCTGCTGAAAGTCAGTACTTCTGAACAGTGCGCCCAGTATGGGTATTTCACCCAGCACAGGAAACGCTTTGACATTGCTAGTGGCATTGCTCTTGATGAGGCCGCCGATAGCAAAGCTTTGACCATCCATCAGCTGCACCGTGGTCGATGCACGACGTGTCGTAATCAAAGGCAGGATGGATGTATTCTGCGTACCGGCCGCACCTATGCCTACACCCTCACGCGAGAGCTCGGATACTTCAGGTGCCACATGCAGATTGATGCGGCCGCCGGCCAGCACCGTCGGTGTGAATTTCAGCCCCACTCCAAATTCTTTTTCTTCCAGTGTGATGCGGCCAAATCCACCCAGACTATCTTGTGCCACCGGAATCAGGATACGGCCACCTGCAAGAAAACTACCTTCCTGTCCGCTGATGGCCATGACATTCGGCTCAGCCAGTATTTTCACCAGACTGTCTTTTTTCTCTGCATTCAGATTAACTCCTGAACCTGAGGCACGCGTGATACCCATAGAACCTGCGACATTCGCTGCCAGAAAATTCGACAAGATGCCATAGGTCAGAGAGCCATTCGTCGGTCCGCCATTGATACCCACGCCTAATTTATCGAGCAAAGTCTTGGAGACTTCGGCCACTTTGACTTCCAGCATGACCTGCTGAGCTGCAGTCACTTGCAAGAGATTCAGCACACGCATTTGTTGCATAGCGATGCTATTGCCGGCCCCGGTCTGCCCGCTCATACTGCTGGCCATGCCATCCTGTTGCGCATTCGGACTGACGATCGTCGGCCTGCGTACAAAAGCCATCGCCAGTTCATTCGCACGCGCGGCGGCGATCGTATCCGTCACCGTGCCACTCAAGACCAGACTGTCCGCAGCGGCACTGACTCGTATGTCCGGCTCTTCTGGCATCAGCTCTTTCAGGCTGGCCTGTAGCGCTGAAGGATCCATGGTGACGATCACATCGATGGCGGTACATTTACCGCTTTTACCTTGCAGGATCATATTGGTTGATCCTATCTCTATACCCAGCAAGTACAAGGTTTCAGGTGCGACCAGCATGGCCTGAGCCACTGAAGGATTGCCCAGAGTGCGATTTGTCACCGCTTCAGGTAAACGTAGCAAGGTAGATTTACCTATGGGTAAGGTGATTTTTCCAGGTGTGACTGCCTCAGCATTGCAATTCAGTCCTGGCAGATTTGAGGGCTGACCTGAAATCGTTTTCCCGGAATTGGGCCGTGCTACGCGAGCCGTACTCTGTCCTTCTTGCGCCTGCGTGCACGTTGTCAGCAGCATGCTCACTGACAGAGCCATGCACCGGATGAAAAGTCTGTTTGTCATTGTGATTCTCCTGTCACTTTTCTTTAGGCGGTTAATCAGTAGCATTCCTGAGAATTGCGCAAACCGTTGATGACTCCGATACAGGCATCCCGCACTACTGGTGCGGAGGCTTTTGTACTGAGGTCTGCTGCAGGCTTATGGGAAATTCTTGCTACAGTCTTAGTGGCTTTATCTGTTGCAGTTACTTTGACGTGGACAGGTCCTTCATCCAGCAGCGAAGTTTTGGTGGCACCCACAGTGCTTGATGCCTGTGGATCGACCTGATTGCGCAGCACCAGCGAGAGCGTGCCTACACTGCGCGCCAGATCGAGTTTTTCAGCCTGCTCTGGTGTGACTTCCAGTGTGACGGCATTCACGACCCGTGGCTTGGTTTCATCACGCGCCACTTCTTGCGCTACGGCCAGCACGAGTATGCGTTCGAGTACGATCTTGGAAATATTCTTGTCTTTTGCTGACTGACTATCACCATCGCGCTGTGTGTTGACGATGATGTCAACGTAATTGCCCGGCAAGGCAAAGCCCGCAACGCCGATCACATCATTCACTCTGACAGTGATGGCACGTCGTCCTTCACCTATCACTGCGGACAAGCCACCATGCGTGCCCTGCGGCGCCAGTTTTGCTTCGACTAAAGGCTCACCGCGCAGCACACTGGTGCGCAGTACACGTCCCTCCAGCACTTGTAAATCTTTAAACGCGCCCTCTGGAGTGCTGGTGTTCGGCCAGTCGACCAGGCGTACCAGATCAGGTGTCAGTCGCTGTCCGAGGCTGACATCGGTCGCAGCGACTGCAATGCGTGAAGTGCCCGTGACGGACTGGTGTATCAGCCAGCGCGATGCCAGCAACATGGCTAGCAATCCGGCCAGGGCGGCAATGCCCAGTACTACCCAGGTTCTTGTATTTTTCATGTAGCCTCCGGCTTATACTTCAGCGATTCAGAACGAGATAAAACTGACTGAAAATCTCATCGGGCATAGAACAGATGGATGAAAAGAATGATCATGCTTGCCATGCTGATCACCACGCCGTAGGGAATGCTGCCGCGTGATGTTCGGTGCATGACAGGAGCGGGTGCCCTTTCAGGCAAACTCCATGCGATGTTGCTGAGTTGTGAGAATCTGAATGACTGTTTCAGTAGTTGTGCTGAATTCGATTGCAGGTACAGCATGCCTATTGCCCATACACCGCCTAATAAAAAACTCAGCAGGGCCGTTTCAAATCCCAGCACGGGTCCGGTGAACATGCCGACGACACTGAGTAATTTCACATCGCCTGCTGCTACCCCTT
>CAIQLE010000216.1 GCA_903872555.1 uncultured bacterium | reverse complement strand
GGTACCGGCCTGATGAGTCACGTGTTTGATGCCTATGGTCCGGTTGATCCGAATAAAGGTGAGCTGGCAGGCCGTCGTAATGGCGTGCTGATTTCTCAGGATGATGGCGCTGCCGTTGCCTACGCCCTGTGGAAATTGCAAGATCGTGGTCGTATGTTTGTCAGCCACAATGATCCTGTCTATGAAGGCATGATCATCGGCATACACTCACGTGAAAATGATTTGGTGGTTAATCCTATCAAGGGTAAACAACTGACCAACGTGCGTGCTTCTGGTACGGACGAGGCTGTGCGTCTGGTGCCGCCGATTGAGCTCACGCTTGAATACGCGGTTGAATTCATCGAAGATGATGAACTGGTCGAGATCACACCGAAGAGCATTCGTCTGCGCAAACGCTATCTGAAAGAGCATGAGCGCAAGAAGGCATCACGCGAAGCAGCGTAATCTGCTTCTTTGATGCATGCTTAGATTCATTCGTAAGCCTCAATGAGAAAAGCGCCTTCAGGGCGCTTTTCTCATTTGAGTGTCTTGAGCACAGTAGCAATTGCATCGAAGAGCTGTTGTATCTGTGCTTCGTCAATGATGAGAGGTGGCGAGAGTGCAATGATGTCTCCGGTAGTGCGTATCAACACACCCTGTTCCCAGAAACAGCGTTCAAACACTTCATAAGCACGCGCCGCCGGCTTGCCTGGAATACTCTCCAGCTCTATGCCGCAGACCAGTCCCAGATTTCGCACGTCCTTCACGAAGGGCAGGCCGCGCAAACCGTGGGCCGCTTTCTCAAATACCGGTGACATACGTGCAGCGCGCTCAAACATGGCTTCTTCGCGATATACATCCAGCGTTGCGATAGCTGCGGCACAGGCCAGTGGGTGTCCGCTGTAGGTATAGCCGTGATAAAACTCTATGCCATTCTCTGGTGCGGCCTGCATGAAGCTGTCATGTATCTGCTGGCTGGCGATGACAGCGCCCATGGGCACGGCAGCATTCGTGAGTCCCTTGGCACAACAGATGATGTCGGGCACAACCCCGAAATAATCTGCAGCGAACGCTGTTCCCAGGCGACCAAAGCCAGTGATCACTTCATCGAAGATCAGCAGGATGCCGTATTTGTCGCAAACAGCACGCAGCTTTTGCAGATAGCCCTGGGGAGGAATAATCACACCGGTCGAGCCCTGCACAGGTTCGACGATCAGCGCTGCAACGGTAGATGGATCATGCAAGGCCAGCAGACGCTGTTCGAATTCATCGGCGATCTCAGCGCCATGTTGTGGCATTCCGTGAGAAAAGGCATTCCGTTCTATATTCAGTGGGTGACGCAAATGATCCACACCGGCGAGGGTAGGGCCGAAATATTTACGGTTGCCAGCGATACCGCCAACGGCAATGCCACCAAAGCCCACACCATGATAGCCGCGCTCGCGGCCTATCAAACGGCTGCGCAAAGGCTCACCGCGCAGCTTGTGATAGGCCAGCGCCATCTTCAATGCTGTATCAACCGCTTCCGATCCGCTATTGCAAAAGAACACGCGATTCAGGCCCGCCGGTGCCATGGCGGCAAGACTGCTTGCCGCCTCAAAGGCTTTGGAATGACTCATCTGAAAGGGCGGTGCAAAATCAAGCGTACCGGCCTGAGCGATGATGGCCTCTGTGATCTTCGGGTGGGCATGGCCCGCATTCACGCACCACAAACCTGCCGTGCCATCCAGAATGCTGCGGCCATCGCTGCTTAAGTAATGCATGCCTTTGGCGCTGTTTATCAGACGCGGCTTTGTCTTGAACTGCCGGTTGGCTGTGAATGGCATCCAGTAGTGGGACAGATCAGTCGTCATCCCGGTATCTCCTTAAAATTGGCGGGGCATGAATGGCCTTCACTTTACTGCAAAATCCTGCAGCAGCCAGTAGCCGGTAAAATGCAGGCTGTTACCTGATTCTGCATTGCCGTGACCTATACAAAGAAAAAATTACCTGCGCGCCGCCTCTCCGTCGCTCCGATGATGGACTGGACAGACCGCCATTGCCGCAGGTTTCACCGCGAGATCACGCGGCATACCTGGTTGTATACCGAAATGGTGACGACGGGTGCTCTGATGCATGGTGATCAGGCACGCCATCTGGATTTCAGTGATGAAGAACATCCGGTGGCTTTGCAATTAGGCGGCAGTGAACCTGAGGATCTGGCCAAGAGTGCCCGACTGGGCGAGCAGTGGGGCTATGACGAAATCAATCTGAATTGCGGCTGCCCTTCTGATCGAGTACAGCGCGGTGCCTTTGGTGCCTGTCTGATGGCTGAGCCTGCTCTGGTGGCCGATTGCGTGAAGTCGATGCGTGATGCGGTCAGTATTGATGTGACGGTCAAACATCGTATCGGCATTGATGATGTGGATAGCTATGGTTTTGTGCGCGACTTCGTCGGCACAATCGCAGATGCCGGCTGTCAGACTTTCATAGTGCATGCGCGTAACGCCATATTGAAAGGTTTGTCGCCTAAGGAAAATCGGGAGATACCTCCCTTACGCTATGAATTTGCTTATCAGCTGAAGCAAGAGTTCCCGCATCTGGAAATTATCATCAATGGCGGCATCAAGACCTTGCCAGAGATTGATCTTCATCTGCAACATGTGGATGGTGTCATGCTCGGCCGCGAGGCCTATCACCATCCTTATCTGATGGCTGCTTTTGATGCTCGTTACTATGGTGATACGGCGGAGCCACTTACGCGTCTGCAAATTATCGAAGCCATGCTGCCGTATATCCGTGCGCAAATCTCGAGCAGCGGACCACGCCTTAATAGCATCACACGACATATGCTGGGTTTGATGACAGGCCTGCCCGGAGCACGTGCTTTCCGGCAGCGTTTGTCAGACGCAAAACAACTTGCAGCCGGAGACGCTGATCTGATTCTCAGCGCAGCGCAATCAGTGCTTGCTGCGACAAACTAGAATCACGCGACTTACTTAATAAAGCTTGAGACGGTTGTATAGAGTTTTCAGGCTGATGCCCAGGGCAGCGGCAGTTAATCGTTTATTGCCGCTGAAATGATGCAGGGTCGCGAGGATAAATTCTCTTTGTGCGCTCGCCAGAGAAGTGCCTGCTGAAAAATTCAGCAGGCCATTGAAGCACAGTGTAGGGTTTTTAATTCTCGGCTCAGGTTCGTCCATCGTGAGGACATCCGAGGCCAGAATGTAGGCACGGTGCACGCTGTTTTTTAGCTCACGCACATTGCCGGGCCATTGATAGCCGCGCAATCGATCGATGGCATGGTCTGAAAACCGCTTGCAGGTACCGGCCTGTCGGTTCAGATCTTCAAGAAAAAATTCAGCCAGAAGGGCAATATCACTGCCGCGTTCCCGCAAGGGCGGAACGCGCACCGGAAACACGGCAAGCCGGTACATCAGGTCTTGTCGGAGCTTGCCCTGCTGTACAGCAGAGTGCATGGATCGGTTGGTCGCTGCCACTAGTCGCACATCGATCTTGACTTCTTCATGACCACCTACACGGTGAAAGCATCCACTCTCTAGCACTCTGAGTAATTTAACCTGCATGTCGCAAGACATTTCGGTAATTTCATCGAGAAACAAAGTACCGCCTGAGGCGTATTCAAAATAGCCCGTCTGACGTTTGATGGCACCTGTGAAGCTGCCTTTCTCATGACCAAACAATGCAGCCTCTATCAGATGTGATGGAATAGCACCGCAATTAACGGCAACAAAATGATGTTGAGAACGCAGGCTGGCTGTGTGCAGCGACTGTGCAATCAATTCTTTGCCTGTTCCACTTTCACCTTCAAGCAAGACAGTCGCATCCGTGATGGCGACACGTTCGAGCTGCAGGTACATCGCTTTCATTGCGGGAGATGATCCATACAACAGACCGAAGGATGTCATTGTTATTTCCTTAGTCATCATGGAAGACTGCGAAAAAAGAGATAGCGCAGACCAGCGCTTAATCTGCGCTCTTCGCGGTCAGAGATTCTGGCGCAAATCAAACAGCAATTGAGTGAGTACGCCACTATCGCTTCGGGCTGCTTCGACGATGAAAAAAGCCTTTGCTGTCGCGCAGACTACTGACTCAGGCACTGAAACTTTGACTACATGCCATGGTCAAGAAAGAAGGCGACGATTTAATCCTTAGCTGAAAGGAATTGTGATGAATCCAAAACAGCATGCTTCGAAGTTAGTGATACTGCTGGGCTTGCTTAGTGTGAGTCTTGTAGGCTGCAATCGGGGGGCAGGCAGCGGCGGCGATCAGGGGACTACCGGCGGCACCTCACCCAGTCAGTCTGCACCCGCGACGACCACACCCATGCCCGCACCCACACCGGAACCAGCCAGTCCACCTGCCATACCACCCTCATCACCGTCTGGCGCAACTTCAGGTACGACACCGGAAGGAACGACGGGCGGAACGGGCACGGGAGCACCAGGCACGAAATCACCTTCCGGCGCATCCAGCAGCTCAAGCGGTGGCACCTCAGGTAGTTCCACTGGCAGTTCCAGCTTGGGCGGAGCTGGTGATAGCTATGGCAAAGGATCGGATACGGGAACAGACAGGCAGCCCGGGGGGAGATCACGATCAAAATAATGCGTGGTCTGTCCTGAGGTCTCATCGCAAAGGCGGGGATGCCGCTGTGCATCCTGCCTTTTAAAAATTTTCCAGCTGATGCCACATGCACTTATTGTTGAAGATGAGCACAACTGTATTGCGACCGTGCGTACTATTCTGGCCGCTGAAGCTTATAGCTATGTCGTTGTCAGTCACATCAGGCAGGCCATGCAACAGCTAGCGCAGTTCCAGCCGGATATTGTGATAGCCAGTCTGGATGGGGAAAATGAAAGCGATCCTGATTTTTTCCATGCATTGTCTGTACAAAATCATATACCGCTAGTGCTGATGACAAGCCGGCCAAGTGTTGATTCGGCGGTGCAGGCTTTGCGCTGGGGGGCAGTTGACTACCTTATCAAGCCGGTTGATCCTAAAGCACTGCAACAGTTAATGCGTGTGCAGTCGCTACGATGGCAAGGGCCGAGACATGAAGAATCCAGGCCCTTCAGTGCCTCAACGATGTTGGGTGACTCTGCTGTCATGCAGACTTTGCGTGACCATGTCGCCAGAGTGGCACCAACAGAAGCCAGTGTGCTTCTGTTGGGGGAGAGTGGCACCGGAAAGGAACTGGTCGCACAAAATATACATGCATTAAGTGCGCGACAACGTCATCCGTTTTTACCGGTGAATTGCGGAGCAATCTCGCCGCAGCTGATAGAAAGCGAAATATTCGGTCACGAAAAAGGCAGTTTTACAGGCGCAGACCGTCAGCACAAGGGCTACTTTGAACGCGCATCGGGCGGCACTTTATTTTTGGATGAAGTGGTGGAGATGCCGATAGAGCTGCAAGTAAAATTATTACGCGTGTTAGAGACCGGTACTTTCATGCGCATAGGCAGCAATCATGAATTACATACCGATGTAAGGATTATTGCAGCTACTAATCGCGATGCAGAAATCTCAATCAATCAGGGCCGCTTGCGGCTGGATTTGTTTCACAGGCTGAATGTATTCCCTCTGAAAATTCCTTCTTTACGTGAGCGGGGCAAAGACATTCACTTACTTGCGCAACATTTTCTGGATGAATTGAATGCCAGTCACGCGACTGACAAGCAGTTTTCAGCGAATGCCTTGTCCAGCCTGCTGAGCTATCACTGGCCAGGCAATGTGAGGGAGCTGAGAAATGTGATTCAGCGTGCGTATATTCTGTCCGATCATTTAATCGATGCAAGTGTATTGGAAGTCGATGTATTGAAGGAATCGGCAACGGCGCTGACGCTGGCGATTCCAGTCGGAACGGCATTGGCAGAGGTAGATAGAAAACTTATTTTCGCTACATTGGATTTATGTGGTGGCGTAAAAAAACGTGCTGCCGAGCTTCTGGGAATCAGTCTGAAAACTTTATATAACCGTCTCGAAGGCTATGGCAGCGCCAGTACGATGCTAGGTGCTGACGAGACTGTGATCGAGCTGGAGCAGACGGTTTCTTTACCAGATAGCGAGCCTGAGTTTCTGAATTGAAGCCTAAGCTGATTAAGCTTTGATACCGGCCAAATGCGCGTGAGCTTTCGCGATAAATGCACTCCAAGTGATAGACCCAACTACCCAAGGAGATTTGCTGATGGCCACCATACATCTTGATACAGGTACGGCCTATCCAGGTACCGGACCGATCTCTCAGGAAAACATCAGTCGCCGGCCTTTATTTCCGGCCATACGATGGGGCGCCGTGCTGGCAGGTGTTGCGGTCGGCATATCTGCGCAACTGGTTTTGACTTTGCTGGGCATTGCGAGCGGCTTATCATTGACCAATCTTTCTGCCGGTGAGGTCCCTGCTACAGGTGCATTGATCTGGGCCGGCATATCAATGCTGATTTCCTCACTCATCGGTGCTTACATAGCTGGTCGCATGTGCGGCCTGAAACGAAAAACTGATGGCATCTTGCACGGCACAGTCGCGTGGGCTGTGACGACTTTGCTGTTTGTTGTGATGGCGAGTTCGGCTGGCGGTTCTTTGCTCTCAGGCCTGTTTTCCAGTGTCCGGCAGGGTGCGAATGTTGTTGCGCAAGCGGGCGGTGCCGGCATTACGACAATGCTTAACCGGCAGTTGGGAATCACGATCAGTCCTGAGTCCATGCGGACCTTACAGGAACATATTGCGGCCGGACGCAGAGATCAGGCCATCGACTACATGAGTAGTCGCATGGGAGTGCAGCGAGACCGGGCTGCGGGTCTGATCGATCAGGCGCTGATCTTGTCAGGCTCTCCTGATCAGGCTTCGCCAGCCAGCCGCGCAACTGCTGATCGCGCCGTCAAAAGCGCCACGACAGCTGCATGGATTATGTTTGCCGCCGTTGCCTTGTCGCTGGCATTAAGTGTGGCTGGCGGTGCTCTGGGGGCAATGGGAGCGCACAGAACCAGCTGGAATGAAGTCAGTGGTCTTGAGGCAGGAGCGATCTCAGGGGCCGCGCTGGAAGCGGGCACCCGAGCGGATTTGGGGCGCATATAAGCTTAAGTTGTGCGCTTTGCTGAGCGCTCGCTGCATGCAGCGTTTGGCTTGTCACGGCGCCGTCAGAGATCAGACCGGCAGTGTGACCCGAGATCACGCCATGTTGAAAAAATTTGAAGGAAGTCAGTCTGCATCGAAAGCGAATCGGAAACGTTTTGCATGCATGCTTGCTGGCCAGACTTCAGCCACGGAGTTATTGCGTGCCTGCCCTGTAGTGACTGCGACAGGGCAGGCGATGGGCAGTGTTCGTTCGGTGCTGGTGGATCTGCGTAGCCGTCAGTTGCGCTTCGTTGTTGTTTCGCCGAAGCAGGGCAAGGCTGCTATCGTTATTCCCTGGCAGGCACTGTATTTTGATTCTGTTTTGATGCGACTGGTGTACTACACCTATTCATGATGAATCGTACAGGCAGTGCATTGCCAGATGTAGCGAAACCGGGAAATGATTTATGCAAGCAATCGCAAGGATGAAGCATGTGCTGGCATTGAATGTAACTCGAGCCCAGCCGGGATTTCACTTGCACGCTGAGCGTGAGGCGATACGTCCTGTATTTTGGATTGCGCTGCTCTTTGTCGTGATAGGCGTGACATGTCTTAAGCTGGCGGCCCGACAGGCGCACCTGGAACGGTCTGCCTTGAGTCCTTACCTGCAGATTGCTATCTATCGCTTTAATACAGCCGATATACCTTCATGCGACGAGTTTGCAAGCCAGTCAGGCTCTTACCATTGGAAAGCACCCGGGGTTTGGCACAGGATAGACCTGATACCCTCTGCGGGGACGCAGTACAGCAATTGCCAGACACCACCGCATCCGTCAGCACTGTGATATCAGCCTTATTGGCTATGGCGGGAGGATCTTGAACGATATTGCTTTAGCCACTGCTGGCCGATATCCACCACTCTGGCAATTGCATTAATTCGGATAGGGTCGCTTAATAAAAACAATGCGGTGCCAGCCAGCGACTTTAAACGTGCTGAGGGACGAGCTTGGGTATCAGGATGTTCTGTGTGATGGTGTGTGCGTTGTCTGATGCTTGATATCCCGCGCGGCAATAGCCATACCAGAAGCGCTACACCCCCCGCAAGCCACAAAGGATGCGACTTCATCCATGCCCTGGCGTTCTGCATGCCTGTGGGGTTCTCTGCATGGTGCTGCGAACCGAAGATACCTGACTCACCGGTGCTGTCGCCGGACAGCATGTGACGATAGACCTGACGTCTGGCTTCGATATGTTCAAGCAGGTTGCGGCGCTCTTGTTCCAGCGATATTTTCATAAACTTTCCCTGATCAGTTCCGCATCACGCCTGAGTTCTTCGCGTAAGCTGGCCAGCCCCTCGCTACGGGCAGCATGATGTCGTGCCAGTGACAGTCCGGCACTCGCGCCAGCGATATACAAAGCCACCACACCCCAGGCGGCTAGGGCGCGGTATTCGCTGTCCCAGAAGCTGACTATGATGGCCACGCCTATGAATAACATCGCATAGACCGATAACAAGGCTGCTGCCGCATAGCCAAGCAATTGCAGAGCTATTTCACGTCCCTGCAATTTCATTTCTATGCGAAGCAGCGCCATGTAATCGCTCAGTCTGTCCAGCGCAATGACAGTCAGTTGCTTGGCTTTTTTTAGAGTGTCGAGCAAGAGCCTCTCCTGTGTTTACCTGAAACTCAGTCTCAGGCTTAGAAACTCAGTCACGCCTTAGCATGGCGCCGATCAACAAACCTATACCTGCTGCGATGGCAACAGATTGCAAGGGCTTATCACGTACATAATCTGCTGTTATGTCGCGTCCCTGATTAAATTGCCGGCTCGCCTGTTCAGCGATACCGCGTGCGGCATAACGCATGGAAGAAAAGCGTGCCAGTATGCGATCGCGTGCTTCCCGCAATTCGCTTTCGCTCAGCGTAGAGGCGTGTGACATCAGGGCATCCAGATCATTTTTGAGATTGGATAATTCCTGGCGTAAGTGAACGACCTTGCTGCCATGGCCTGCAGTTTGATATTCCAGGCCCTTGCCGTTCGTTTCTGAAGTGCTGACGGGGATATCCGTTTCCATTAATGCCTCCTGAAGTTAGATAGAAATATATGCCAGTAAGTGATAAGGTTTTTTCGACTTTAAATGCAAGCCTCATGCCATAGCCATTCATGCCGGTTCAGCTTCATCTCGAGCGGATGACGGAAATAATTACGTGTAAATTTTTACGAAACAGGCCGTTTGTATTGAACCATTCCTGCCTGCCAGGAAAGACAGTCAGCCAGAGCTCCCGGAGCACTGAGTTTGAGCGATGGATGGAGTGAATTGCATCATGCTAAGATCATGCAGATTCAAGATTCAAATCAATAACAAAGGGAGATTATTTTGAAGATTAAGACCGTATCCTTGGCAGTGGCCTCAGCTTTTGCATTTGCCGCTGCTCCCGTCGTTCATGCCGACATCTCGAATGACACCATCAAGATCGGCTTTATTACCGACATGTCTGGCGTTTACGCCGATGTGGACGGTCCGGCCGGCGCGGATGCCATCAAGATGGCGATTGCTGATTTCGGCGGCAACGTGAACGGCAAGAAAATTGAATTTTTGTCCGCAGACCACCAGAACAAGGCCGATATCGCTGCCAGCAAGGCGCGCGAATGGTTTGACCAGCAAGGTGTGGACGTGATCATAGGCGGCACCAATTCGGCCACCAATCTGGCCATGGCCAAAGTGGCTGCAGAAAAGAAAAAACCCTTCATTTCCATCGGCGCCGGCACTTCACGTCTGACCAATGAAGAATGCACTCCTTATACAATTCACTACGCCTACGACACCGTGGCCATGGCGCGCGGTACTTCAGCTGCGCTGGTCAAGCAGGGTAATAAAGATTGGTTCTTCCTGACAGCTGACTATGTGTTCGGTATGTCGCTGGAAAAGGATGCGACAGAAGTCATCAAGGCCGGCGGCGGCCATGTGCTGGGTTCGGTCCGTCATCCGCTGGCGGCTTCCGATTTCTCTTCTTTCCTGCTGCAGGCGCAGAACTCTAAGGCCCAGGTGCTGGGTCTGGCCAATGCGGGTGGCGACACTGTCAATTCGATCAAGGCAGCCAATGAGTTTGGTATCAACAAAAAAATGAAGCTCGCCGGCATGCTGATGTTTGTGAACGACGTGCATGCACTCGGCCTGCCGCTGACTCAGGGTATGTATCTGACCGATGGCTGGTACTGGGACACCAATGAAGAGACCCGTGCCTGGTCGAAGAAATTCATGGCCAGGAATAAAAAAGCGCCTTCTATGCTGCACGCAGGTGACTACTCTTCCGTCATGTTTTATCTGAATGCTGTCAAGGCCGCTGGCACTGATGATGGCGACAAGATCATGGCGAAAATGAAATCGTCCAAAGTAAATGATTTCTTCGCTAAAAACGGCGTCGTCCGTCCGGACGGCCGCATGGTGCATGACATGACGCTGATGCAGGTCAAGACTCCGGCTGAGTCCAAGTATGAATGGGATTACTACAAAGTAGCCCAGGTCATTCCCGGTGATCAGGCTTTCATGACCAAGGCAGAAACCAAGTGCGCTCTGTGGAAATAAGCAAGGCATGGCTGTTACTGGCGCTGCTCCCCTTGTGGGGCAGTGCTGCCAGCTTGCCTGAAGGCTTCGAAGGCTTGCCTTGGGAGGCACCGGTCGCTCAGTTGCCGAATGCACAAAGACTGGCCGAGACAGTTGCTTATCAGTGCTACCGCAAGGGTGATGGCAGTGGAACACTGGGGACGGTCCTGCTCAGCAACCAGCGTCTGTGCTTCAGCCAGGACCGTTTCTACTTCGCCCAGATGGAATTTGCGGGGCAGTCAGGCTATG
Organism: uncultured bacterium; assembly: GCA_903872555.1. Taxonomy (GTDB): domain Bacteria; phylum Pseudomonadota; class Gammaproteobacteria; order Burkholderiales; family Burkholderiaceae_D; genus Pernthalerella. The sequence continues at coordinate 3,135 of CAIQLE010000216.1, read as the reverse complement.
AGGCCCTGCTCGCCCATGCCCAGAGTCTCTGGGGTGAAGGCCGGGCAGGTCAGCGCTTCACCGAAACGCGGGTCTGGGGTGGCGGCGAAGATAAAGTCTATGTCGAACTGGAATACAGCAAACTCGATGAGCGCGGCACCCTGGTTTTTGTTTACCTGCCCATCTACAAGGAGTCTCAGGATGCGAGCCGGCAGCAACGTGCGCGCGCACGTCCGGGGGCTGGATTTTAGGCCGCAGACCAAGACTGCCTGAAAAGCATGAGTGCTACGGAGAATCTTGGAAAAGTTTCTCTGTGGCAATTATGATATTTATCTATAGTCTTGCATAATGGCAACGTCTTTTAGTCATCTCGCCGGGCAGCCCCACCTAGCTTTTGTAGGTGCGGTGCATGCTAAGCCTCTATGCAATGGAAAAATGGCTGCAACTTACTGATCAGGTCACTCGCCGCGCCAATCTGCGCATAGGATTGAGCTGGGCTTTGGGCTGTGCGTTTTTGCTTGTGCTGATTTGGGGTACTGCCTTATTCAAGATTGAAGCTGACCATAAGCAGCTGGCAGAAAAATCTCAGGTTGAGGCTGGGTTACGCGCGAGTGCTTATGCTGAGCAACTGCTGCGTTCGGTTTCCCAGATCGATCAGCTCTCTATGGCAATCAAATACGAATGGGAGCGCAGGCCCGAAGTTCGCCTCGATCTTGAAGAGCAATTCCGCAAAGGTGTCTACAAGACTGCACTCTATCCGGTAGTGATTGATGCAAAAGGCTATGCCTACAGCAGCACACGCAATTTGCCGCGCGGTACTTACATGGGCGATCTTGAATTATTCAAGTGGCACCAATCGAACCATGAATCCATCTTGCTGATTTCCCCGCCCACGGATGGTCGCGGTGGTTTCCTTGGCAAAAAAATTGTTCGCTTCAGCCGTCAGCTGAATAAACCGAATGGTGAGTTTGACGGGGTAGTGCTGATTGCGGTCGAACAGAATTATCTTTCTGCTTTTCATGATGCCTCGCAACTGGCTGCAGGAGATTTCATTTCAGCGCATTTTGTCGAAGGCGCTATGCTCGTCACCAAGGGTTGCGATAAAACCAGTGCTATTTTTTATCGCAAAAATCCTTTACTGACTTCTGCACAAGGCAGTCGTATTCAACCAGCATCAGATTTTCCCGATCATCAGGCGCGTTCTATTGTCTGGCAAAAGCTTGCAGACTACCCGCTTGTGGTGGTGGCGGGTGTGAATCACGCCAATGGACTGAAACTCTATGTTTCAACTCACAGTGTCTATATCAGCATTGCCACCATGGCGACGCTGCTCTTGCTGTCTGTCTCAATTTTTGGTGCCATCAGCCAGATTCGTCATGAAGAACAGCGTGTTCATGATCTGCAGGTGCAGGCCACTTTCAGGTTGGCGGTCGATGCTGCCCACGAAGCCTTTTACATGATACGACCCATTTATTCCGCAGAGGATGATCTGTGCGAATTTATGGTTGAGGATTGTAATGAGCGCGCTTCCGAAATGTCAGGCATCGCTCGCAATGAGTTAATCGGGAAAAATGTATCTGATCTCTATACAGAGAAAAATCTTGAATACATCCATACTTTTCTCAGACGTGTATTGAAAGATGGTTTTCTGGAAGATGATTTCCATATGCCTTATGGCCAGGCACATGCTGCAGGCTGGTTCCAGCGTCGTGGTGTGCTCTCTGGATTAGGTATTGCTGTCACCGTGCGGGATGTCTCTGAAGCCAGACAGCAGGCAGAGAGCCTGTCTGAAATGGCCAGAACGGATGCGCTGACGGGACTGCCGAATCGCCATTGGCTGAATGATTATCTGCCCAGTGCTTTAGAACGTGCAGGTCAGCAAGAACAGCGCTTGGCTCTCTTATATATCGACCTCGATAATTTCAAAGACATCAATGATGCGCTGGGTCATCGTGCCGGCGATGAGTTATTAAGTGATATGTCTACCAAACTACGGCAGGTGATGCGTATCGAAGACCATCTGGCCCGTATCGGCGGTGATGAATTCATTGTCATTGTTGAGGACCTGGATGGTGATCACGATGCCAGCAAGATCGCGGCTAAGCTGATAGACGCGATTGCCGCATTAGGCACCGATCCGCGCTGGCGAATATTTAATCTGAAAGCCTCAGTAGGTATCAGCCTGTTTCCTACCGATGCGCATGATGTAGACACTTTATTGCGGGCTGCCGATATCGCCATGTATGAAGCCAAATCTCAGGGCAAGGCGCAATACCGGCATTACAACGAGCAATTTGCACAAAAAATCCGCGACCGTATCTCGATTGAGCATGCGCTAGAACGGGCGATAAAAAATGATGAATTCCTGATTTACTATCAGCCGCGTGCAGATGCCCGAACTGGCCAGATATCCTGCATGGAAGCACTGATACGCTGGAACCACCCCGGACGTGGATTATTGTCGCCTGTAGAATTTATAGGCGTTGCCGAGCAGACGCGGCTGATCGTGCCCATGGGCGAACTGGTGGTTCAAAAAGTCTGTGCGCAGATCGCTGACTGGCGCGATGAGGGGGTGGAAGTGAAACCAGTCTCCATCAATGTCTCCGCATTGCAATTAAAGGACGATGGTTTGCGGCTCATGTTGATGTCCTGCCTGCAGCGCTATCAATTGTCTTCCTCACTCGTGGCCATTGAACTCACTGAATCCAGCATGCTGGATGAAGATGGTGTGGCACTTGAAGAGTTGCATCAATTACGAGAGCTGGGTATTGAGCTTGAGATCGATGATTTTGGTACCGGCTATTCTTCGCTGTCGAAATTACAAAGTCTTGATATTGATGTGGTCAAGATTGATCAGTCCTTCATACGCAAGCTGGGGAATGATGCACAAAATCAGGCCTTGTGCGAAACCATAGTGTCGATAGGTCGCAGCCTTGATATCACGGTCGTTGCTGAAGGCGTAGAGACGGTGCATCAATTACGCATGCTGCAAAACATGGGCTGTGATGAAGTGCAGGGTTATCTCATTTCCAAGCCCGTACCGCCTGCAAAAATTCCTGCCTTAATCAGGACACAGTTCTTCGAACCCTTTGTGACCAGCATATAAACAAGATCTGAGCAGCAACTGATTGCCTAGTCGCACGCATTCTCAGGTCT
>CAIQLE010000215.1 GCA_903872555.1 uncultured bacterium | reverse complement strand
CGTGGATACGCCCGGTTTTCAGATGCGTCACAACAATGCACTGAATAAAAATCTGAATCGCACCGTCTCGCAGTCGTTGACAGCGGCCGATGTCGTGCTGTTCGTGGTCGAGTCCGGCATTTTTGGTGATGGTGATCAGCGTGTGCTGGATATGTTGCCTACCTCCGTGCCTGTGATTCTGGTGCTGAATAAATCCGACAAGATGAAAGACAAGGCGCCACTGATGGCCTTTGCCCAGCAAGTTGCAGCTCGCCGTGATTTCGCCGCGATCGTTCCCGTGTCTGCGCGGCTCGGTTTTCAGCTCGATCAGCTGGAAGCGGAGATACGCCAGTATCTGCCACAGAACGCGCCCATGTTTGGCGAAGACGATGTGACTGACCGCAGTGAAAAATTTCTGGCCGCTGAAATTGTGCGCGAAAAAGTCTTCCGCTTCGTGGGCGACGAACTGCCTTACACCAGCACCGTTGTGATTGAAAAATTTGAACAGGAAGGTGATCTGCGCCGTGTGTTCGCCGCCATTCTGGTGGGTCGTGATGCTCACAAAGCCATGCTCATAGGCCAGAAGGGCGCACGTCTGAAAGAAATTTCTACGCAGGCCCGTCAAGACATGGAAAAACTCTTTGGTGGCCCTGTGTATCTGGAAGTCTGGGTCAAGGTCAAATCCGGCTGGGCTGACAACGAAGCCGGATTGCGCGCCTACGGTTACGAGTGAGGCTTTCGCCATGAGCGTGCTTGCTGCCCTTGCTGAACCCGGAGTCGCTGAACTCTCTGCTACACCAGTAGCAGAGCAGTCCACGCAAGCAACGGCAATTCAGCCCGCCAGCAGCACGGCAGCTAAAACGCTCGTCAGTACAGAAGCCAAGCCAGCAGCTAAACCTGCAGCTAAACCCGCAACTAAGTCTGCAGCCAAAACTGCAGCTCATACAAGCTCAGCGCGCAGCAAAGCGCCTGAGCGCGAACATCGCGTCACCGAGCAGCCCGGTTTTGTGCTGCACAGCTATCCCTACAAAGAAACCAGCCTCATCGTTGAAATTTTTGCACGCGACTATGGCCGCGTTGCCCTGATTGCCAAAGGTGCGAAACGTCCGCATTCCAAATTGCGTGGTGTGCTGCAGACCTTCCAGCCTCTGCAACTTTCATGGACAGGTAAATCGGAAGTGCGCACCCTGATCTCCGCTGAATGGGTAGGCGGCCTGCTGCCGCTCGAACGTTCAGCCTTGCTGTGTGGTTTTTATCTGAATGAATTGCTGGTGAAATTGCTGGCGCGGGATGATCCTCATCCCCAACTCTTCGATCATTATGTGGCAGCACTGAATCAGCTGGCCCATGATGAACCTGCAGCGATCGTGCTGCGACGTTTTGAACTCGCCTTACTGAAAGAAACCGGCGTTGCCGGTAGCCTGATTAAATCAGCACAAAGTGGTGTGGCGGTTGACCCCGAAGGCGTGTATGTCTTCGACCCTGAGCGTGGTCCGCGTGTGGCGATGGCCAGTGAGACTGCGCCTGCGGTTGCAGGCAAGACCCTGATCGATATGGAGGCCGGTGATTACACCGATGCCACCACACAGCAACAGAGTAAATTTCTGATGCGTCACTTGCTG
>CAIQLE010000214.1 GCA_903872555.1 uncultured bacterium | reverse complement strand
CTATCGCAGGCCGCATGCTGGTCTACTTGCCACAAGATCCGCATATTGGCATTTCACAGCGCATAGAAAATGAAGCTGAGCGCGAACAGTTGCGCGAGAAATTACAAAAGTTGATGCCGCCGGAAGAAAAAGGCGGCTTCATCATTCGCACCATGGCAGAAGATGCCAGCGACAGTGATCTGCAGATGGACGTCGATTATCTGCGCAAGACCTGGAGCCACATTGCACTGCAATCCAAGACCTTGCCTGCACCCTCACTGATGTATCAGGACCTGAGCCTGGCTCAGCGTGTACTGCGCGATTTCGTAAGCGAAGACACGTCCAGTATACAAATTGATTCACGAGAGAATTTCGGCAAACTCTCAGAGTTTGGCAGCAGCTACACGCCTTCCGTCCTGCCTAAGCTGGTGCACTACACGGGTGAACGTCCGCTGTTTGATCTGCATGGCGTAGAAGAAGAAATCCAAAAAGCGCTGGGCCGCAGAGTGGATCTGAAGTCTGGCGGCTATCTGATCATTGAGCAGACGGAAGCGATGACGACCATCGACGTCAACACCGGCAGCTACGTCAACGGCCGCAATTTCGATGACACCATCTTCAAGACAAATCTGGAAGCAGCGCATGCCATTGCACGCCAGCTCAGACTGCGCAATCTGGGCGGCATCATCATCCTCGATTTCATCGATATGGAAAACGTCGAGCATAGACAGGCCGTGCTCTCAGAATTGCATAAGGCGCTGGCTCGCGACCGCACCAAGGTCACCGTGTCGGATTTTTCAGCGCTGGGTCTGGTTGAAATGACGCGCAAGCGCACCAGAGAATCACTGGCCCATATATTGTGTGAGCCCTGCCCTGCCTGTCACGGCAAAGGACAAGTCAAAACAGCCCGCACGATTGCTTACGAAATATTGCGCGAACTGCTGCGTGAAGCCAAACAATTTAATCCGCGTGAATTCCGCATCCTCGCATCACAAGTCGTGATCGATATGTTTTTAGAAGAAGAGTCGCAACATCTGGCCATGCTGGGAGATTTTATTGGCAAACCTATCTCACTGCAGGTAGAGACGACCTATCCTCAGGAACAGTACGACATTATTCTGATGTGATCCGGTAGCCAACTCATTAAAAATAACTTGCCTACTGTATGGACCCGGAAATCATCGTCACCAATCTGAAGCAGCGCTATACCGGCGTGTCCGGTACGATCAATGCGCTACTTCCGGTACAAGCCAAAAACCTCAAGATAGGTTTTGTCGGAACTGAACTCCCGGGAGTACAGCTGGCAACTCAGCGGAATCCGGAGAATTTCAGTCATTTGAGTTTGTGGCGGGCAATTTGGGTCTCGCGTAAAAGATTAGCTGACGGGCGCAAGCGGATCTGGCATGTACGGCGCGATCCAGAAATGCTGCTCTCGCTACTGCTGCGCGATGTGCTGCGATTTCCTATAAAGATAGTTTTTACGTCAGCGGCAATACGCAGACACTCATGGTTTCCGCGCTGGCTCATCTCGCGAATGGATGGCGTTATTGCAACTACGCGAGAAGCGGCGAGCTTCGTACAAAATACCAAGAGCATAGTTCCGCATGGGATTTCGCTTGATAGATTTACCCCGCCTGAGGATAAATTAAATATTTGGCGCTGCACTGGACTTTCAGGAAATTTTGGAATTGGTACTTTCGGCCGAATCCGAGAGGAAAAAGGCTCGGACATCTTCGTAGACGCAATGATCGAAGTACTGCCAGATTTTCCTGAATTCACTGCCATTCTCGCTGGATTATGTACTGCGGAACATCTGGAATTTGAAGCTCAACTGAAGAAAAAGATAGCCAAAGCTGGCCTGTCTGATCGTATTTTATTTTTAGGCCAGATCAGCCCTGAAGATATAAGTACCTGGTATCAAAACGTGATGATCACAGTAGCCTGTCCT
>CAIQLE010000213.1 GCA_903872555.1 uncultured bacterium | reverse complement strand
ATACTTCATGTGATTTCTCAGAAGGGTATGCTCAACAGCTTTGTTGATGTGACTTATCAAAGACATTCGTGTAAGTAAGTTGGCTAAGTCATTGATCTTAAAATAATTTAAAACCTAATTACATCATTATCAGGAGTCTTCATGGGTCAGCTTCAGGGCAAGATAGCCATCATCACAGGTGCAGGCAGCGGCTTCGGCGAGGGCATGGCGCATGCCTATATACGCGAGGGTGCGAAAGTATTGATCGCTGACCTGAATGCTGCTGCAGGTGAGCGTGTTGCTGCTGCTCTGGGCGCGAATGCTAAGGCGGTGGCCTGTGATGTTGCCAACGCTGATTCCGTCAAGGCTATGGTGAAAGCCTGTGTGGATAGTTTTGGTGTGCCGGATATCGTCATCAATAACGCAGGCACCACCCACAAGAACCAGCCCATGCTAGATGTGGATGAGAAAACCTTTGATCGCGTTTTTAATGTGAACGTGAAATCAATTTACTTCATGACCCATGCCATCGTGCCGCTGATGCGTCAGCGTGGTAAAGGCGGCGTGATTCTGAATGTGGGTTCAACAGCAGGCATACGCCCGCGTCCGGGCTTGTCCTGGTACAACGCATCTAAAGGTGCGGTAAACCTGCTGTCGAAAGCGATGGCGGTGGAACTGGCACCGGACAATATTCGTGTCAATGCCCTGTGCCCGGTGATGGGTGCGACCGGCTTGCTGGGTGATTTCATGGGCATGCCAGATACGCCAGAAAACCGCGCCAAATTTGTCTCTACGATTCCACTGGGACGCTTCTGCGATCCTAAAGATATGGCGGCAGCAGCTGTCTTCTTAGGCACCGATGCCGCTGAATTTCTGACCGGTCTGGAAATGCCGGTCGATGGCGGCCGTACCATTTAATTATTGACGGAGAATCCTGATGAAAACCCGTGCCGCTGTATTGCACACGCTGGATAAGCAAGCGCCGTTTGCGCAAAGCCTGCCCCTGAAAATTGAAGAGATCGAACTCGATGCTCCTGGCATCGGTGAGGTGCTGGTGAAGATGACCGCCGCCGGCCTGTGTCATTCCGATCTGTCAGTTATTACCGGCGTGCGTCCACGCCCTGTGCCTATGGCGCTGGGCCACGAAGCTTCCGGCACGGTGATGAAGGTAGGCGAGGGCGTGCATGATCTGAAAGTGGGCGATCGTGTAGTGCTGGTGTTTGTGCCTAGTTGTGGTCACTGTCTGCCCTGCACAGAAGGCCGTCCGGCATTGTGTGAACCGGGTGCAGAAGCGAATGGCAAGGGCACTTTACTTTCAGGTGAACGCAGGCTGCATCTGGGTGCGCAGGCCGTGCATCATCATGTCGGTGTATCGGCTTTTGCTGAGCATGCTGTGGTATCGCGTCGCTCTTGCGTAAAAATCGAACAAGACATTGATCCTATAGAAGCGGCCTTGTTTGGTTGCGCGGTGCTGACGGGCGTAGGAGCGGTGGTAAACACTGCACGCGTTCAGCCGGGCCAGACAGCGGCTGTGGTGGGTCTGGGTGGTGTGGGCATGTGTGCCTTGCTGGGTGCTGTGGCTTCAGGTGCCACCGAGATCGTGGCGATCGATCTGCATGAGAGCAAGCTGGAGATGGCGCGCAAACTGGGTGCAACGATAACGATCAATGCACGCGATCCGGATGCAGTAGCTAAGGTGAAAGAAGCCACCAAGGGCGGCGTGGATTTCGCGTTTGAAATGGCGGGCGTCACACAAGCCATGGAGCTTTCCTACCGCATCACTAAGCGCGGCGGCACCACAGTGACAGCCAGCCTGCCTCACCCTCAGCATAACTGGGCGCTGCAGCAGGTGAGCCTAGTGGCAGAGGAGCGCACGATCAAGGGTAGTTACATCGGCTCCTGCGTTCCCTCGCGTGATGTGCCGCGTTATATCAATTTGTATTTGGCGGGCAAATTACCTATCAATCAGTTGATGGGCGAGCGCATGAAACTGGAAGACATCAACCGTGGCTTTGACCGCTTGGATGCGGGCGAAAGCATGCGTGATCTGGTGGTGTTTTAAATTTTTCTGCAGTGTGGGTAGTTTTTTACAGGCCGGGAATTCCCCGGCCTTTTTTTATGCTGAAAAACTTACTGTTTCAGATGCGCTACTTGTTCCATGCCTGGCTTGGGTTTGCCCTGAGCATCTGAGAGCCTGTATTTAGTGCGCCGGTCACCCATCAAGTCTCGCAGGTCACGTATGCTCATTTGTGTCACTTCATGCATGCGTATCAGCAGTGAAGCACCTACCGGCAGGGTACGGTGACGAATTTTGCTGATGACGGGCGGAGCGACTTCCAGTGCGCGTGAGAGGGCGGCATCGTTTTTGAGTTTCATGCGCTCACGCAGGGTATCGAGCAGTTGATTCGGATTATAGGTTTCCTGTGAAGATAATCCGTGCGGATGGGTTTCATGGGTCTGATGAATTTCCATAATGCTCCTCGGCGAGTAATAGTTCGGATGGGGTAACTGTGTGTCAACCGGCACAGCAAGTTCTTCCTTGCGTATAGGACATGACCCCCTTGGTGTGGAACAAGTTCCGCTTGAACATCGCTAAAGTGCATTTTTTCTGCAATGCCTGATCTGTACTAATAAATTTTTACAGATGCTCGTCATCATTCAGGCAAAAAAAAATGCGATGGACTCGCCATCGCATGAATAGAAGAAATGAATGTAAATGAATTTACCAGACGCCGTAGCGGAACTGCGGATGTATAGGATAAGCAGTCTGAGCTGCCATGAAGGTTGAATAGGGATCGAATGCGGCCATGCCTAAATTCATAGCGGCATTTTGCGGTGACATTTGAGGCATTTCACGATAAGCATTACTCAGCGTTTGCATGGCCGGCACACCGAGTGCAGAACCAAGGTATGGCATGGATTGCGTTGGCACCAATCCAACAGCGCGCGGCACATCCGGCAGGCCGAAACCGGTACGCCGCTGGTCGCCCACTAACACGGGCTGACAGGACATTTTTATGATCTGAAACAGGCGCTCCACTCTGTCGGCATTGCGTATCTGAACCGCTGCACGGAAGTCAGGATGGTGTGCCAGAACCAACGCAGCGAGACCTGTCACATGCGGCGCTGCCATCGAGGTTCCATCCCATGCTGCGTAGTTATTGTCAGGAACAGAGGAGGTGATCGCAACGCCGGGGGCGCAGACAGCAACTTCAGGCCCATAGCAACTGAACTGTGCCGCAAAGAATCCGTTTCTGTCGACCTGAGCTGTAACGGTCTGGGTGTGATAACTGTCGGCCGGGAATTCATTGATGCGACCGATCGCGGCCACCGACAATACATTCGGCGAGGAACCCGGATACTGCACTGCACCGCCTGAATTGCCTGCTGCAACGATACAGGCGACGCCGGCCTGTTTGGCGCGCTGTATCTGTTGTTCAAGTGCTTCGGATACCTCGGCACCACCCAGACTCATGTTAACCACATCGATCTTGTTTTCTATGCAGTACTCAAGGGCTTCAATCAGTTGACTGATCTGGCCGCCGGGGAAGAGCTTGCAGGCGTGAACCTCGGCTTCAGGTGCGAAGCCACGTATGCCACTGGCGGAATCAATGCCTGCAATCATGCCTGCGCAATGGGTTCCGTGTGAGATGGTGTCGACATTCCAGGTACTGGTATCTTTAAGTTTGTTGACGATGTCATAGCCGTGCGTAATGTTGCTCAGGTCCTGATGGGTATTGGCTGCACCTGAATCGACGATGGCGATCTTGATACCTTGTCCGCGATACGACTGAGGCAGTTGATCGAGTCGCATTGCTTTTTGCCCCCAGCTCAGTTGCTGCTGTTTCGGGAAGTTTTTCAGCGTAGGCCAGTCAGACAATGCCCTCAGGCCAACCACATTCACATCGCTGTCACTGATGTCGGGTTGTTGCTGGAAGAAGCTCCAGTAATCTGCGCGCGGCTTGACGTAGAGTTGCCTGACACTGGCGGCTGATTCTCCATACAGCGTGAGTTTGACGCGGCCATTCGCGTCCGTGACACCATTGGCCGGCAGCAGGCTGCCAAACAGATAGACTTCTGCGCCTGCTACGGGCTTGCCATTTCCCAGCACTAAAATGTCGGCGCTGAATGCCGTTCCTCCCAGAGGGATATTGCAAGTGACCAGCGTAGGCTGGGGGTAACTGACATCAAGCAGATGCAAGGCCTGATCACGCTCGACAATTAATTGTCCCTGACCCTGCAAAGCGAGTGCATTGGCTTTGTCTTCATTCATCAGTGCTACCAGCACGCCACCTTCCTGCATACCCAGCCCAAGTGCGCCGACGGTGTTTTTCGGGCCGACTCTGTCGATGATTTCTATGTCAGGCGAATCACGCAGTGCCTGTTCTACCACTGAAAAATTCAGTGGCGCGATGCCCATCATCTGCATACCGGTATGGCGTCTTGGTGCGACTAAAAATTGTCCCTTGCGTTGCTTCACATCGCGCTGTCTGAGTGAACCGTCGGTAGCGAAAGACTTATTTACGTCTTTGTCAGAATCTTTGCCCGTTTCTTTGCTGCCGGCAGATAGATCCGGTGCACTGGATGTGCCGGATTCGGATTTGGATGCCATGGATATCCTTTCCAGATGAGAGGTAACTAGGAATTGCCAAACAAGGAGAGTGGCTGATCAGGTTCTATGCTCAGTTCACCACTGGTTTTAAAGCGCTGCTGCAGGCTGGCCGCTTTGTCGTGTGCCATGTCAAAGACCGCGGTGTGAGGTGAGTCCCCCGGACCTATCGTTTCCAGCAGCTGAAGCTCAGCATCTTGCTGAGCTTCAGCGATGAATTGACTGAGCTTTCCGCTGTCCATACTGCTCACCAGATATCGACCGTGTCCGGGCTGGCTCTGAATGCTTGTCATCGGCTATTCCTGTAAATAAATTGCGCGTTTGCTGCATACACAGCAAAACGCGCAAAGGGTTAATGCTTAGTGCAGGGTCTGCTGTCCGGTCGCATAATTTTGCTGACCGAGAGATTGATAGGGTTGCTGTTGCTGTGCAAGTTGCTGAGCAAGTTGTTGTGCCCATGCCTGCTGTAGCGGATCCATCTGGAAAGGTAGCAAGCGTCCCAGCTGACCGGCCATATTACCTATCTGACTTCCCATGCCGGACTGACCAAACAGGCCACCGATAGCGCCGCCCAGTGGCTGACCTAGTTGACCGATCAGGTTACCGAAAAAGCCTTGTGGTGCCAGTTGCTGAGTTTGTTGAAGTTGTTGCTGGATTTGCTGCTGAACTTGTTGAAGTTGCTGAATTTGCTGCTGTACTTGATGTAGCTGTTGTATCAGTTGCTGCTGCTGGATTTGTTGTTGCTGTTGCTGCTGTTGTTGTTGAGGATTGATCTGCTGTTGTCCGTAGGCCTGCTGCATGGGATCGGTCTGAAAAGGGAGCATTCTGCCCAGCTGTCCGGCCATATTGCCGATCTGACTTCCCATCCCTGATTGCCCAAACAGTCCACCGATAGCACCGCCTAGTGGCTGACCTAACTGCCCGATCAGGTTACCAAAGAAGCCCTGAGGTGCGAGTTGTTGACCTTGCTGAGCACCGTACAGATTTTGCTGGCCTTGTTGCTGACCGCCGTACAGATTTTGTGGACCTTGTTGCTGTCCACCATAAGCACCCCATTGCGAAATACCATTCATAGCGTCTCCTTGTGATGAAGATGAACTGGCACCCATGAGTCTCTGTAACCCATGGACAGATACGCCAGTGGCAGCGCACGGATGCAGCGCTGCTTGCTGCATATCTTTGTCGCGCAGGGCATGCTTTGCAAATCGATCTGATGATCGATTGAGAACACGCAAATGATTCAGGATTTTCGAAACAGGATGAAATAAAAAAACCGTGCAGGCCTGTCGGCACTGCACGGTTTTTTTATTGAACGAAACGGGTGCTTATTTCACCAGCAACGTGAATGGATGCACATAGGCCTGCAATGTCACCAGTATGCCGACCAGCATCGCCAGAGCGATGGAATGGAAGAATACATAGCGCAAAATCTCGCCTTCGTGTCCATACCACTTGGTAGCTGTTGAAGCGACGACGATAGACTGAGCGTCAACCATCTTACCCATCACACCACCGGAAGAGTTAGCGGCTGCCATCAGGATAGGCGACAGGCCTAACTGTTCCGCAGAGGTTTTCTGCAGACCACCAAACAAGACATTCGATGCTGTGTCTGAGCCAGTCAGTGCTACACCCAGCCAGCCGAGCAAAGTGCCAAAGAATGGATAGAGCACACCGGTGTTGGCAAATGCCAGACCCAGCGTTGAGTCCACGCCAGAATAACGGGTGCAATAACCGAGTGCCAGCATGGCAGCGATGGTGAGCAAAGAGAAACGAAGCAGCTTCAGTGTGCTCCAGTAAACCGCCAGCATCTCGCGGACTTTGTAGCCCATGATGAAAGCCGAAGCGACGGAAGCGATGAAGATGCCGGTGCCGGTTGCTGAGAGCCAGTTGAGTTTGAAGATGGCTTCTTCAATTTTCGGAGCCGCTGCGACGGGTGGCATTTTTTGCACGAGCATGTGCAGGTGCGACCATTCGATTTTGATCAGTGAAATACCATCGAGTGCTTTTTTCCACTCTGGGATACCCCACAGAAGCACGATGACGGACAGAATCAGCCAAGGAGTCCAGGCATTGATGACTTCTTTACGACTGTAGCCATGACCACCACCTGTGGAAGCGCCTTCCTGATCGCCGCCCTCAAATTTCCCGGCTGCCGAAGTCCAGATCTCTTTCGGTGACCAGACCTTGAGGAACAGGGTCAGGCAGACCATAGAAGAAACAGCCGCACCGACGTCGACCAGCCATGGGCCATGATAATTCGAGATCAGGAACTGAGGAATGGCAAATGCTGCACCCGCTACCAGAATTGCAGGCCAGATCGCGAGCATGCCGCGGAAACCACAGAAGGCCCAGATCAGCCAGAAAGGAACGATCAGGGAGAACAGTGGCAATTGACGGCCTACCATGCCTGAGAGTTCCAGCATGTCCAGACCGGTTACACCTGCCAGTGCAATGATCGGTGTGCCCAGTGCGCCATAGGCGACCGGAGCGGTATTGGCGATCAGTGACAGACCAGAAGCAGCCAGCGGCGCAAAGCCAAGACCGATCAGCATGGCGCCTGTCACTGCGACAGGGGTACCAAATCCGCCAGCACCTTCGAAAAACGCACCAAATGAAAAGGCGATCAGCAGCAATTGCAGGCGACGGTCACCGCTGATACCGGCGATGCTTTCGCGCAGGATCTTGAACTGGCCTTTACGCTCAGTCAGCTGATACAGGAAGATCACGTTGAGAATGATCCAGCCGATCGGAAACAGGCCATAAGCTGCGCCATACAGAGCCGCTGAGGTCGCAATGTCCGCCGGCATGGTGAAGCCCACGATAGCCACAACCAGTGCCGACACCAGACCCATGATGGCTGCGACGTGCGCTTTAATGTGAAAGAAGGCGAGGGCCGCCAGCATGACGACTACCGGAATGGCTGCTGCCATCGTTGATAGCCATACATTGTTAAATGGGTCGTAAATCTGTGACCACATAATGCATCTCCCCGTTTGTAATGGTTTTAATTAAGCCTTGCATCATATTGAAGCAGGGAAACCTTGTCCATGCGTTTTGACTCTGATAAGGGCCTATTTTCTGCTGCCAAGGTGAAAACTTTTTCCTGAACTTTGAATATTTTTTGTTTGTCACGCACGACAGTAGCTCGGATGCCTAAATATTAAGCATCTTTTAAAGCTCAGCCTTGCATTTCAGTGCGAATTTAGCGCTGAGCCGTCACCACATCACCAAAAATTCTGGGGGAGCCTGCAGGCAGGCAGCGGTAATACTGGGACTGACCTTTGACCCGGCCCCCGAGCGCAGCAGCTGCCCGCCATGGCCAGCGCGGATCGGCTATAAAGGCACGTGCCAGCGCGACCATATCGGCCTGTCCTGCCAGAAGGATGTCTTCGGCTTGCTGAGGCTCAGTAATCAGACCGACGCTGATCACGGGTATCTTGATCTGACGGCGAATCTGAGTGGCAAAGCCTACCTGATACCCAGGTGAGAGCGTGATTTTTTGCAGGGGCGAGACGCCACCGGAAGAGACATCGATAAAGTCGGCTCCGAGAGCCTCCAGTGCTTTAGCCAGCACGATGCTCTGCTCTACGTCCCAGCCGCCTTCAACCCAGTCCGTTGCAGAGAGGCGAGCGCCTACAGCAATGTCTGGGCCTGCGGTCGCGCGCACGGCTTCGAAAATTTCCAGTGGGAGCCGCATACGGTTTTCCAGCGAACCACCATATTGGTCCGTGCGTTCATTTGCCAGCGGCGACAGGAATTGATGCAGCAGGTAACCATGGGCGCAGTGGACTTCGATAACATCGAAGCCCAGCTCTTTTGCGCGGCGCGTGGTGTCAATAAATTGCTGTTTAAGCTGGGCTATGTCGGCCAGACTGAGTGCGACCGGATTTTCTTCATCCGGCTTATGCGACAAAGCGGAAGGTGCCACGGTTTGCCAGCCACCTTCGGCGGCTGACATCAGCTCACCGCCATCCCATGGACGGTGGCTAGAGGCCTTGCGGCCGGCATGACCGAGCTGTATGCCGAGTTTGATAGGTGAATTGGCACGCAGCGCATCCACAACTTTTTTCAGTGCCCTTTGATTGTCATCGTTGTACAGACCCAGACAGTTTGGGGTGATGCGACCCTCGGGGCAGACGGCCGTCGCTTCTATGCACAGCATGGCTGCCCCCGACAGGGCGAGTGATCCCAAGTGCATCATATGCCAGTCATTGGCGTTGCCATCGATGGCCGAGTATTGGCACATAGGCGAGACCATGATGCGGTTGTCGAGTGCGATGTTGCCGAGTTTGATAGGCGAGAACAGCATAGGGGAGGTCATGAGCGTCTTCTGGAATAAATGCTTTGAGGAAAGTCGCCACTGTAGTGGGTAAAGACCGCTTCTTCAAGTGCAAGCGAACCCGAAACTCAATCTTTTTTATCGATGGGTGCTTGCTCTGGTGCCGCGGTCATCATATGTCCGAGCTTGCTGGCCTTGGTCGCCAGGTAGTGGGCATTGAAGCGGGTAATGCCGGTCAGATGCTCGAGACGTTCGATGCTGATGTCGAGTCCCTTAAGCGCTGCCAATTTTCTAGGATTATTGGTCATCAGTCGCAGCGAATGAATGCCGAAGTGGCTGAATATCGGTGCGCACATAGCGTAATCACGTAAATCATCCGCAAAGCCCAGCTGATGATTCGCTTCAACGGTGTCTGCACCTTGCTCCTGAAGTTGATAGGCGCGTATTTTATTGATCAGCCCTATGCCACGACCTTCCTGGCGCAGGTAGAGCAAGATGCCGCGGCCTTCTTCAGCGATACGCCTGAGAGCACTTTCTAATTGCGCACCACAATCGCAGCGCTGGCTGAACAAGGCATCACCCGTTAGGCATTCGGAATGCAAGCGCGCTAATACCGGTGCACCGTCATTAAATTCTCCCAGGCTCAGGGCGAGATGTTCTTTGCCGCTGCTTTGTTCCAGAAAGGCATGCAATTGGAACGTCGCCCACGGGGTCGGCAGCGAGCAGCTGGCGACATGCGCGATGTCGGGCTGAGTTTGTAAATTTGGGATGTCAGGGTGCTGCATAAGGAGAATGAATGAACCGACTCGCTAGTAAAAACCCGTCAGATGCATGCTAGGGGTTCGCTGCAATTTAAAGGTATAATGCAGGATTATGCCGCAATCGGCAACTCAGGACTTTCTGTCAGATTTTGGGAAGGAGTACAGATGAGCACAAACCGCTTAGTCTGTGCTCATGAGTTAGTAGACTAGCTGGATAGTTTTAAGGCAAATCGAAGAGCAAAATTTCCGCTTCATCAGACTGGCCGATTGAAATATCTGATTCCTGAGTAAACTTGGCAGCATCTCCGCCTCCAAGTCGGGTGCCATTGGCGGTGACTGATCCGCGTATCACATGAAGGTAAGCCCGACGACCCGGTGCCAGCTGATGACTGACTGCCTGATCATCTGTAAGTAAAGCGGCATACAGACGCGCATCCTGATGAATAGTGACTGAGCCTTGGCTGCCGTCCGGCGAAGCGATCAGGCGCAGACAGGCTTGTTTAGACGCTGTATCGAAATGCTTTTCTTCGTAGCCCGGCGCAATGCCTTTGCTGGAAGGCTCAATCCAAATCTGAAGGAAATGCACGCGACGGTCAGCCGAATGATTGAATTCGCTGTGCATAACGCCTGTACCGGCGCTCATGCGCTGCACATCGCCATAGCGCAGCACGGAGCCATTGCCCATGCTGTCCTTGTGAGCCAATTCACCGTCAAGCACATAGGAAATAATTTCCATGTCGCGGTGACCATGGGTGCCAAATCCCTTGCCGGATTCAACCTTATCTTCATTGATTACCAGCAGAGGACCGAAACCTGTGTGCTTGGGGTCGTAATAATGGCCAAAGGAAAAGGTGTGGCGGGAGTCAAGCCAGCCTAAATTGGCCACGCCTCGGTCTTCACTCTTGCGGATTTCAATCATGGTGTCCTCATCATGCACGGGGCAAACCGCACGCAAAATACAATCAGGACATGATTATAAGCAATTGGCCAGACTTAGCCTCCGGGCAGTAAATTATGAGAGGCGTAATTTTTAGCGGATGAGTCGAATCAGGCCGAAACATCGCGCGGGCAGGCAAGCCTGCGATCAGGCACCGTAGATGGCAACTTCCTGTCGGGCTTGCATATCCTGAAATGGAAATTTCGGGTCATGGCCGCGTGTAGTTCGTAAGACATAGCCTTCTTTGTAGGCACTGATCAAGGTGTAATAACAGCGCGTGATAGCTTCTATCTTAAAACGCAATTGAAACATCGTGACGCGTATATTGCTGCCTTCGGTGGACCGACCTGCCAGTTTGAAGAGTAGTGCAATGTCTTCCATGGGTATGACACTACCTATGTGTGATAAAAATAATTCGGCGATAGGCACTTCTGATGGAGAAATGAGCAGCATATCTCCGCTGTAGCAGAGGGTGCGTGTTTCTGAAATCAATGAAAGCACACCACCGCCAAATTCTTCCTGCAAATGACGCTGGTTTTTCAGGCTTCCAAATATTCGTCGCACCAGTTCATGCATGGATTT